>JBGTIG010000459.1:0-2116 GCA_041745755.1 Lysobacterales bacterium | reverse complement strand
GCGAGCCGTTCGATCCGGCCGTATTTGCCTTGCGGGATCTCGCCGGCGACGCATCGCTCGCCATCGCGCCGGCGTCGCCACTCGCGCCCTCACGCTTGCGGTTGCGCCCGCGTCCGCCCCGCCTGCGACGCTTCTTCGGGCCTTCTGCGCCCGCGTCAGCGGTTGCTGCGGACGCTGATGTTGACGTTGATGACGGCGCCGGGGTTTTTGGTGCACGATCCGGGACCGCGTCGGCGGATCCGGTCGCGGCGTTCAGGTCCTTCTTCACCTCCTCCTTGCGGGCACGCGAGGGTGCGCGCGGAGCCGCGGCGGTAGCGTCGTCTCGGGGTAACCCGGACGCCGTCGCCGACTGCCCTTTCGAATCGGCCTGTGCACTGCGGGAGCGGCCGCCTGCCGCGCCTTCGCTGCGCGAGCGAGAGCCGTCACGGGACGGGGTTCGCGGGCCACTGCGGCCCATGCCGGTCGTGCCGCGCGCCGCCTGCTTCTCGCGGATGTGGCGGGGCAGCACGTCGGCCGGATCGTCGGACGCCGACATCTTTTCGGAAGGATCGAGCGGAGCCCGCGCCACCGGCTCGAGCATCGAGGGATCGACACTTGAAACCGGCAACTTCTGGCCGATGAACTCCTCGATCGCCGGCAATGAAAACGCGTAGCGCTCGCAGGCGAAGCTGATCGCGTCACCTTCCGCGCCGAGCCGTGCGGTGCGGCCGATGCGGTGCACGTAGTCTTCCGCGTCCTGCGGCAGGTCGAAATTGAAGACGTGCGACACCTCGTCGATGTGCAGGCCGCGCGCGGCGACATCGGTCGCGACGAGCACCTGTACCTCACCAGCCTGGAACTTCTTCAGCAGGCGCTCGCGCTTGGTCTGCGGCACGTCACCGGAGAGCAGCGCCACCTTGAAGTGCTTGCGCTCGAGCGCGTTGGCGATTTTTTCCGCCCAGATCTTGGTGTTGACGAACACCATCGTGCGGCTCGCGTCCATGTGATTGAGCAGGCCGATCAACAGCGATATCTTCTCGTCGTTCGCCGGGAAGTACACCGTCTGGCGCACGCGATCGGCAGTCACGAACTCGGTTTCGACCGTGACCTTCTCGGGCTCGTTCATGTGCTCGTAGGCCAGCTCGAGCACGCGGTGCGACAACGTCGCCGAGAACAGCAGCGTCTGCCGCTCGGTGCGGATCGGCATGCGCCGCAGCAGGAAGCGGATGTCCTTGATGAAGCCGAGATCGAACATGCGATCCGCCTCGTCGAGCACGCACACCTCGCAGGCGTGCAGCGACACGACCTTGTGCTGCTTGACGTAGTCGATCAGGCGACCGGGCGTAGCGATGATGACGTCGACGCCCTGCTGCAGCAGTTCGCGCTGCTTCTCGTAATCGACACCGCCGTACACCAGCGCGAAGCGAAGGCCGGTGTTCGACGCGAATTTCATCGCATCCTTGTGGATCTGGATCGCAAGCTCGCGCGTCGGCGCCAGGATCAGCGACCGCGGATCGCCCGGCTTGCGCTCGGCGAGCGCGGGGCGAGTCAGCAGGCGATTGATCAGCGCCACCAGGAAGGCCAGCGTCTTGCCGGTGCCGGTCTGGGCCAAGCCCAGAATGTCGTGCCCTTCCAGCGCCAGCGGGATCGCCCGGGCCTGGATCGGGGTGGGCTGGGCCAGGCCCAGGCGCTTCAGCGCGGTATTGAGTGTCGGCGCGAGGCCGAGCATATCGAAATCGAACAAGGCTTGTCCTTCATGGGCGGCGCGCGACACTCGTGACGGCGCAGCCGTGTTGTGCGGCCGCGTTGACACGACCGAGAGGGTTCGCGGGGCCTCTGGACGGGCGGGCGTATCCCGCGTCATCCGACCGTCGCATCTGGAACCCTGCGTGATGGGGAACTGGCGTCTCTGGTGCGCTGCTTGCCCTTTTCGGGCATGACATGCTCACGCGGCAGCGCAGCGACAGTGCGGCAGTGGTGCATAACGCACGTAGTGTCAAGCGTTTGTTTGCGTGGTGCGGTGGCGGGCGTGTCTTTCAACCCGGCGAAGGGGAGGAAGGCAACCGCCTCGCCCGACGCCGGCTCACGGGCCTCATCGGGCGGCACGGCAAGCCCGTCGCAACCGGCCGACAGCCCG
>JBGTIG010000458.1:0-3915 GCA_041745755.1 Lysobacterales bacterium | reverse complement strand
GCGAGTGCGCGCGGGGCCGAGGCGCTGCGCGCCGGCGTGGCGACGGCGGACGATCCGCAGCACATGCCCGGCAACCCCGTGCACTTTCCCAAGGTCGGCCAGGTTCGCGAGATGGCGCATGGCGAAACGATCGCGTTGGGGCGCATCACGCTGACCGCGCAGCTGACGCCCGGACATACGCCGGGCGCGATTACCTGGACCTGGGAGAACTGCGAACGCGGGCAGCAGCGCTGCGTCCAGTTTGTCTATGCCGACAGCCTGAATCCGGTTTCAGCGCCCGGCTTTCGCTTCAGCGACGATGCGGCGCGCGTGCGGGAGTTCGAATCGAGCATCGCGAGGTTGCATGCGCTGCCGTGCGATGCGCTGATTCCCCTGCATCCGTCATTCGAGGGATCGCGCGGGAGCGCGTCAGAATTCATGGGGCGTGGGAAATGCGAGGCCTACGCCGCTCGCGTCGAATCGCGTTGGCGACAGCGCCTCCGCGACGAGGAGGCAAGCGGGGAGTCGACGACACGATGAGGCAGCGCGTACGGGAAATCGCCCTCGCCCCTCAGCGCTCCGCGGTGATGCGCCAGATCACGTTGCCGACGTCGTCCGCGACCAGCACGTTGCCGCGCGCATCGACCACGACACCGACGGGTCGGCCGCGCGCCTCGTCACCCACGCGGAAACCGGTCAACAGTTCCTCGGGCGGCCCGCTCGGCATGCCGTTGTCGAAAGGCACGAAGATCACGCGATATCCGCTCGGCGGATCGCGGTTCCACGAGCCGTGCTGTCCCACCAGCGCACCGCCGCGGTAGCGCACCGGCCACGCGTCCCCGGAATAGAACGCCAGGCCGAGCGATGCGGTGTGCGGCCCAAGCGCGTAGTCGGGCCTGATCGCGGTGGCGACAAGATCCGGCCGGGGTGGCTCGACGCGCGTGTCCACGTTCTGGCCGTAGTAACTCCAGGGCCAGCCGTAGAATCCGCCGTCGCGCACCGAGGTCATGTAGTCGGGCACGAGATCGCTGCCGAGCTCGTCGCGCTCGTTGACCGCGGTCCACAGCGCGCCCGTGTCCGGTTGCCATGCGAGTCCCACGGGATTGCGCAGCCCCGTCGCGAACAACCGGTGCGCGCCGCTTTCACGATCGATCTCCCAGATCGCGGCGCGCCCGGCTTCCTCGGCCATGCCGTGTTCGGCCACGTTGCTGTTGGAGCCGACACCGACGTACAGCTTGGCGCCGTCCGCGCTTGCGACGAGGCTTTTGGTCCAGTGATGGTTGCGTCCAGCAGGCAGCGCCGCGAGTTGCGTTGCGGAACTCCTGATCGACGTAGCATCCGCAACGTAGTCGAATCGCATCACCGCATCGGCATTGGCGACGTACAACTGGTTGCCGACCAGCGCCATGCCGAAAGGCGAGGAGAGGCCATCGAGAAACACGGTGCGAAGCTCGGCCACGCCATCGCCATCGACGTCGCGCAACAGCGTGATGCGGTTAGCGCTCGGCACTGCCGCGCCGGCCTTCTTCATCATCGACTTCATCACCGCGCGCCTGATGCCGCCGGACTTCGAGTCTGGCCTCGGCGGCGCGTTGGTTTCCGCCACCAGCACGTCTCCATTCGGAAGCACGTGCAGCCAGCGCGGGTGATCAAGGTCCCGCGCGAACGCGTTTACCGCGAATCCTTCCGCGGCGAGGGGAATCGCGTCGGCAGGCCAGCCCACCGCGTCGGCGATGTTCACGGTGGGAATGAGGGTGCGGTGCGGTGGCGGCAAGGCGGGGTCGGGCCCCGTGCCGTCGGCAACCTGCAGCCTGGCCGTCTCACCGCAACCGGAAAGCAGCAGCGCCGCCATCAGCAACACGAGCGCAGCGGGGATCCGCGCGGGTGTACGCATGACGAATCTCCAGCGGCCCAGGAATGAGCATCTTCCGCTCCGGTACGGCGAAGAAACGTGAACGCCGGCCACCCGGCCGCCGTCGCCTGCAATCGCCGATACGCGTCAGCGCAGTACGATTGCGCTATTGGACCCCCTGCGGAGACATGGTCATGTTTGTCCGACTGCTGCTGGCTGCGCTTTTTTCGCTACTGCTCTCTTCCGCTGCGCTCGCGCAGTCGAAGGCTTACGCTCCCGAGGATCTTGATCGCCTGGATCGGCGCGACCAGGTTCGCGTGCTCGAGCGCGAATACTCGGAACAGTCGCGCGGCCGTCGGTTGCCGGACGACCAGCTCGAGTTCTACCTCGACCAGATCGAATCGGGCTGGAGTTTCAGCCGCATCAAGCAGGACATGGCCGAGAGTCTCGGACGCGGCGATGGCTGGCGTCCGGGTCCCGATGTGCGACCCGGACCGCCGATCGTGCGCGCATTCCACTGCGCGAGCCCGCGCAAGTACGGGTATGGCGAATGCCGTACGCCGTTCCAGGGTCGAGCCCAGTTGCAGCGCCAGACCTCGCGTTCGGCCTGCATCGAAGGGCGGACCTGGGGCACCCGCCACGGCGTGGTCTGGGTCAACAACGGTTGCGAAGGCGACTTCATCCAGGTGGCTGGCGGTGGGATCGGCAGCGGTTACTCGGTGACCTGCAAGAGCGAAGATTACGGTTTCGCGACCTGCGCGTGGCGCAGCCAGTATGGCTACCCGCAGCTGCTCGATCAGATCTCGCGCTCACCGTGCGTCCAGGGTCGCAGCTGGGGCTACGACCGGTCCCGCGGTCTCTGGGTCAATCGCGGTTGCGAGGCTCGTTTCGGCACGCGCTTCTGATTGCCCGCGAACGTCAGGCGTTCCGGATACGCGGCCGGCAGGTGGGAAACCTGCCGGTTCGCGATCAGGCGTTGAGCTCGCGCAGCGTGGCGAGCGGCGACGCATCGACGATGCGTCGCGTGGCTATGAGCCCCGCGCCCACTGCGGCGATGAGTCCGAGCGCGGCTCCAGTCGCCGCGAGTCGCCAGTCGGCGTGCCACTCGAGGTTGAAGACCCGGGTGGCGATGACGCCGGCGAGTACCGATGCGGCGACGGCAGCCACCAATCCCGCGAGCAGGCCGATCGCGGCAAATTCGGATGCCTGCGCGAGCCGCAGCTGCGCCCGGCTCGCACCGAGCGCGCGCATGACGCCGCCTTCGAGCAGACGTTCGTCCTGGCTGGCGCTGATCGCGGCCAGCAGCACGAGCACGCCCGCAGCCAGCGCGAAATAGAACACGACCTCGACTACAGTCGATACCTGGTCTGCCGTCGCGCGCACCTGCCCGAGCACCTGATCGATATCGATCACCGAGAGATTGGGGAAACTTCGCACAAGGTCGGCGGTGAAGCGTGCATCGCCCGCGGGCACCCTCAGCGCCGTGATGTAGCTGGCCGAGTAGCCGTCGAGCGCGCCGGGTGAGGCGATCACGAAGAAGTTTGGCTGGAAACTTTCCCAGTCGACTTTCCGCAGGCTCGTGATGGGTGCCTCGAGTTTCTGCCCCGCGATATCGAAGGCGATGCGGTCACCGAGTTTCCAGCCCAGGCGCTCGGCGAAATCCTCCTCCACCGAAAACTGTGGCGGCCCCGGTGTTCGGGTTGGCCAGAATTGTCCCGCCGTGACGCGATTGTCATCGCGCAGCGTGGAAGCGCTCGAGAGATTGAACTCGCGCTCGGCAAAACGCTGGGCGCGTGTGTCGCTTTCCGCGTAATCCTGGCCGCTCACGGGCTTGCCGTTGCGCTCGATGAGACGCGCGCGTACCAGCGGCCAGAGCGAAGGCGGGGCAAGATCCCGCGCGCGCAGGTGCGCGCGCAGATCCTCGAGCTGATCCGCCTGCGCGTTGATGACGAAGCGATTGGGCGCGTCGGCAGCGAGTTGCAGCTGCCAGCGTTCGAGCAGGTCGGTCCGGACCAGGGTCAGCAGCAGCAGTGCCATGAGCCCGAGGCCGAGCGCTGCCACCTGCGCGATCGCGCTGCCGGCGC
>JBGTIG010000457.1:0-10389 GCA_041745755.1 Lysobacterales bacterium | reverse complement strand
CTGGTGTTGCCGTCGCTCGCCTTCTTCCTGGTGTTTCCCGCGGCCGTCAGGCAGGGGCTCGAGTTCTGGCCGGCGATGGCGAGCGGAATCGCAGCGACACTTGTCGCTTACGGTGCGCTCATCGGCATCGACAGGATGTTCCACTTGCGGCTGCTCGGATCGTAGCGAGGCGTCGGTCCTGCCTCGGGCTCCCGCGGCGAAGGGTTGGATGCAGCTACCCGCAACCCAACTCCGCCGTCATCGCCAGACGCCGTTGGTGAACAGCGCAGCATTCAGCCAGAGGTGCACGGCGACACCCGCGACGTAACCGATCGCGATGGCCCAGGTCCAGCGCAGGTGGCTGAAGAACGTGTAGCGACCCTCGCTCCGCCCCATCAGGGCGACGCCGGCTGCTGAGCCCACCGCCAGCAGGCTGCCACCGATGCCGCAGGTGAGCGTGATCAGCAGCCACTGACCATGATCGATGGGCGGATTCATCTGCAGCACGGCGTACATGATCGGGATGTTGTCGATGATGGCGGACAACGGCCCCAGCGCGATGTTGGCCCACGTGTGTCCCCACCCGCCATAGATTCCCGAGGACAGCAACTCGATGTAACCGAGCGTCGCAAGGCCGCCCACGCTCAGCAGCACACCATAGAAAAACAGCAGCGTGTCCCACTCGGCATTGGCGATGATGCGGAAGATGGAGTACGTCGTGGCGCCGTCGGCAATGCGCTTGTCCTGGCGCTCGCGTCGCGCGATCCAGTACGCCAGGAGATTCAGCAGCGACAGGCCGGCCATCATGCCGAACACCGCAGGCAGCCCCAGGATCTGCTTGCCCACTACGGTGATGGCGATGGTGACGCCGAAGAGCGCGCAGATGGCCATTCCACCGGGGCGGATGTCGGCGTCGTCCACCGAGGGCTCCGGCGTGCGCGAGGGGACCCAGAAATGCATGATCGCGGCCGGAATGAGCCAGCTGACAAGCGAAGGGACGAAGAGAACAAAAAACTCGAAGAACTCGACCTTCTGCGCCTGCCATACCATGAGCGTGGTGATGTCGCCGAAGGCCGACCAGGCGCCGCCGGCGTTGGCCGCGACCACGAGGTTGACGAACGAAATCGCCACGAACCGGGGACTGTCCTTGCCCACGGCCAGCAGTACCCCGGACATGACCAGGGCTGTCGTCAGGTTGTCGACGAGTGGAGAGAGGAAAAAGCTCGCCACGCCGGTGAGCCAGAACAGCTGCCGGTAGCTGAAGCCGCGACTGGCAAGGTTTGCGCGCAGTGCCTCGAAAATATTGCGCTCGCTGATGGCCGACACGAACGACATGGCCACCACCAGGAAAAAGAACAACTCGGCGAAATCGAGAAAGATGGTGTGGAAACCCGCCTGCAGCGCTTCCGCGGCAGCACCGCTCGTGGCCTGCCCCTGTATCGCGATGAGGCCCCAGATCAATGACGCCGCGATCAGCACGGGCTTCGACTTCTTGAGCTGGGTGCGTTCCTCGAGCACCACGAACAGGTAGGCGATCACGAACACGCAGACCGAGATGTAACCGACGGGCTCCGCGGTCCAGTGCAGGTTCTCGATGGTTGCGGAAGCGGCGAGGACGCTGGCTGGCAGCGCCATCGCCGCGATCGCGGTCAACACAGGAACAATCCTCATCGCAACCTTTCTGGCGTCCGGGGCCCCGCAATGGTACCGCGTGAGTCCAGGGCGCAGCCGCGTGATTGCCGCGCCGCGCCGCACCGAGCGCATGAATGCGCGGCTCTCTCACTGTTCCCTGCCCCGGCCGTCGCATCTTTTTTGCAGTCAATTGCCCGCTCGCGTCCTGAGGTGAAGCACAATGCAGTTCATGTCCGATCTGTCCTTCACGCTTCAGCAGGGAATGTTTCTGGTGATCCTCGCCGGCGCGCTGTTCGCGTTCGTCACGGAGAAGCAGCGTGTCGACGTCATCGCGATGGTGACGCTGCTCGCCCTCGTGGTGACCGGTCTGCTCGAC
Source organism: Lysobacterales bacterium (assembly GCA_041745755.1). Taxonomy (GTDB): domain Bacteria; phylum Pseudomonadota; class Gammaproteobacteria; order Xanthomonadales; family Ahniellaceae; genus JBBQNY01. The sequence continues at coordinate 8,402 of JBGTIG010000457.1, read as the reverse complement.
GCCAGGCAGGCGCTTTCCGGATTCGCCAGTGAGCCCGCGATCATCGTGGCGACCGTCTTCATCATCTCCGGCGCATTGGCGGCGACGGGTGTCACCGAACAGATCGGACAGTGGATCGGTCGCGCGGGTGGCAAGTCGGAAGCCCGCGCCATCAGCGTCGTCATGCCGACCGTTGCGGCGCTTTCCGCGTTCTCCCACCACGTCATGATCACCGCGATGATGCTGCCCATCCTCGGCCGGTTCGCACGCGAACGAAAGCTGTCGGTGTCCAGGCTGCTGATGCCGATGTCGTTCGCAGCGTCGCTCGGCACCACCCTGACGCTGTTCAGCGCGCCTGCCTTCCTGCTGGCGGACAACATGCTCGAACGCGCGGGAGCCGAGGACCTTGGCATCTTTTCCATCACCCCGATCGGATTCGCGCTCGTCCTTTTCGGGGTCGGCTACATGCTGATCGCGCGGTTCTTCCTGCCGCGGCAAAGCGGGGATTCCGGCGACGACGATTACATGCGCCTCGATCGCTATCGCACGGAGCTGCTGATACTTGAGGGATCGCGCTGGAGCACGCGCACCCTGGCCGAACTCCAGAAGGCGCTGGGCGACAAGTTCCGGCTGCTGGGATGGCTGCGCGACGACACGTTGCGCGAGGATCTCGGACCCACCAGCGTGCTGCTGAGCGGGGATGTGCTCCTGGTTGAAGCATCGGCGGACGCACTGGCTTCGCTGCACGACGACGAGGGCCTGGATCTGTACCCCATCGCGCGATGGGGCGAATCCCTGACGGGCGAGGGTGAGGCGCAGCTGGTCCAGGCGGTGGTCGCGCCGGGATCAGAGTTCATCGGCCGCTCGGTGCGTGAGCTCGACTTCTCCAATCGGTTCAATGCGGTGGTGGCCGGACTCTGGCGGCGTGCGGGCAACATGCGCCCGCGGCTTGCGGACGCGCGGGTGCGCGAGGGCGATCTGATGGTTTTGTGGGGGTACCCTTCCCGCTTCTCGGATCTGGCGGCCCACCACGGGTTCCTGATGCTGGTGCCGTTCGCCGGCGAGGCGAAGCGACGCGTGCGCGCGCCGCTGGCGCTGCTGATCGTGCTGGCCACGGTGGTCATCGCCGCCACCGAACTGCTGCCGGTGCCCCTGGCATTCTTGCTGGGTGCGGTAGCCATGGTCATCTCCCGCTGCGTCGATATCGAACAGGCGTACCGCGAGATCGACGTGCGCATCTTCGTACTGATCGCGGGAGTCATTCCGCTCGGCATCGCCATGGAACAGACCGGCACCGCGCAGTTGCTGGCGAACGGGCTGCTGCACGTGGTCGATGGTCGCTCGCCCTTGGTCGTGCTGCTCGTGCTGTTCGGGCTGGCGGCGCTCTTGACGCAGATACTCTCCGACGCGGCGACCACGGTACTGCTGGGGCCGGTGGCAATAAAACTGGCCCAGTCGATCGATCTCTCGCCGACGCCGTTCGTCGTGTGCACGGCGCTCGGCGCAGTCGTGGCATTCCTCACGCCCATCGGCCACCACGGCAATCTGCTGATCCTCGGGCCCGGTCAGTACCGCTTCATCGATTTCGTCAGGATCGGGCTGCCGTTCACGGCAGCGGCGGCGTTCATCAGCGCATGGCTGACGCGCTGGCTATGGCTCGACGGGCCGCTCTGGAACTTCGCGGGCGGTTGAGGCGTTTCGATTCAAGGGCGCGGTGCGCCGGACGCGACTCGCAAGACCGGTGCATCGGGTCGCAGTGGTCGACGCCAATTCGATGGCGTGGCGTCAGTGGTATCCGGCGTCTGCAGCGACCTTGCCACGGAATACCCGGTACGACCAGAAGGTATAGCCGAGGATTACCGGCAACAGCACGATCAGCCCCACCAGCACGAACCCCTGGGACGACGGCGGCGACGCCGCCTCCCAGATCGTCAGCGTGGGAGGCACGATGTTGGGCCAGATGCCGAGCACCAGTCCGGCGAACCCGAGCGCGAAGAACGACAGCGCGAACAGGAAGGGCATGGCGTCGCGACCCTCGTGCATGACCACGCGCCAGAGCGCGAAGGCATTCAGGACAGCCAGCAGGGGCACCGGCGAGAGCCACCAGAAATTGCCGCTGTCGAACCAGCGCGCCATGATCTTCGAATCGAGGAACGGCAGCCATGCGCTGACCAGACCCATGAAGGCGACGACCACCAGCACCAGGGGTCGTGTCAGCGTGCGCGCTATGAGTTGCATGCGGCCGTCGGTCTTGAGGATCAGCCAGGAGCTGCCGAGCAGCGCGTAGCCGAACACGACGGCCACCCCCGTCAACATGGAAAAAGGGCTGAACCAGCCGAAAACGCCGCCGATATACTTGCCTTCCGTGAGCGGCATGCCTTCGACCAGCGCGCCGAGGATGAGGCCCTGCGCGAACGCGGCGAACAGCGATCCGAGCGCGAAAGCCGCGCCCCAGAAGCGCTTCGCAGGGCCGCTCGCCTTGAACCGGAACTCGAAGGCGACACCGCGGAACACCAGGGCAATCAGCATCAGCAGGACCGGCAGGTACAGCGCCGACAGGATCAATGCGTAAGCCTTCGGAAACGCGGCGAACAGGCTCGCCCCGCCGAGTACGAGCCAGGTCTCGTTGCCGTCCCAGATCGGCGCCGCGGTCGTCATCATGTGATCGAGCTGGCTCTCGTCCTCGGCAAACGGCGCGAGGATGCCGAGTCCGAGCACGAACCCATCGAGCAGCACGTACATCATCACCCCGAAGCCGATCACTCCGAACCAGATCACCGGCAGCCACCACTCCATGTTCATGGGGGTGCCTCGATGTCTTCGTCGGGTGCCGAGAGCGGGCGGGCGGCGGTCTTCTCACCGTCTTCCGAGTCCGGCGCCGGTTCGTGCACCTGCGGACCCTTGCGGATCAAGGCAAGGATGTAGGCGAATCCCGCGCCGAACACGACCGCGTACACGACTGCGAACGTGATCAGCGAGGCAAGCACGCTGCTGGCGTCGACGGCGCTTACGGCGTCAGCCGTGCGCAGCAATCCGTACACCACCCAGGGCTGGCGTCCGATCTCGACCACGTACCATCCGGACAGCAGCGCGATGAATCCCGACGGGATCATCCACTGCCAGGCACGCAACAGCAGTTGCGATTCGAACAGGCGGCCGCGTCGAAGCGAGACCAGGGACGCGACCGCGAGCACCAGCATCAGGACGCCGAGGCCCACCATCACGCGAAAGGCGTAGAACACCGGCGCGACCGGCGGACGATCTTCGCGGGCAACGGCGGTCAGCGGGGTGATCTCGCCGCTCAGCGATCCCGTGAGGACGAGGCTGCCGAGGCGCGGGATCGCGACTTCGTAATCGTTCCGTTCGGCGGCCTGGTTCGGCACCGCGAACAACACCAGCGGTACGCCCGTGCCCTCGCCTTCACTCCGCCAGTATCCTTCCATCGCTGCCAGCTTGATCGGTTGATGCTCTCGCACGTTGTGGCCATGGAGGTCGCCGACGAGGATCTGCAAGGGAATGGTGATCACGGCGAATAGCACGGCCAGCCGGAGCATCCGTCTTGCGGCAGGAACGTGCTCTCCGCGCCTGAGATAGCGTGCGCTTACGCCGCCGATCACGAAACAGGTGGTGATGAAGGCCGCCAGCACCATGTGCGAAAGCCGGTAGGGAAACGACGGATTGAAGACGATCCGCCACCAGCTCTCGGGTTCGAAGACACCCTCGACGATCCGGTATCCCGCGGGGGTGTGCATCCAGCTGCTGGCGGCGATGATCCAGAACGTCGATATGAGAGTTCCGAGCGCCACCATGCATGTCGCGAAGAAGTGCACGCGTTTCGATACGCGCCGGGAGCCGAAGAGCATGACGCCGAGGAACGACGCCTCGAGAAAGAACGCGGTCAGCACTTCGTAGCTCAACAACGGCCCGAGGATGTTGCCGGCGCGTTCGCTCAGCACCGACCAGTTGGTGCCGAACTGGAAGCTCATCACGATGCCGGACACGACGCCCATGCCGAACGACACGGCAAAGATCTTCAACCAATAGTTGTAGAGGTCGATCCACATGGCTGCGTCGGCCGTGTTGCGCCGAAGTGCGCGCAACCACCGCCATTCCAGAAACGCGAGCCAGCTCGCCAGTCCGATGGTGAACGCCGGGAACAGGATGTGGAACGAGATCACGAATCCGAACTGGATCCGCGAAAGCAGCAGTGCGTCCATCCTGCGATTGTAGTGCGGTGGTCTGGAGTACCCGCTTTAATCCAGCGTCGGAAGATGCTGCCTGCGCGCGATCAGCTTTTCCATCAAGCCCGATACCTCGAGTCCCGCGGCATCGCGCAACGTATAGCGGGAGGGAGACCGCACGCGGGCGATCGACTCCCACGTCATCGGCACGGCCACCGGGGCACCTTCGCGGGCTCGCAGCGACCAGCTGGAAATGCTGGTGGCGCCCCGCCCATTGCGCAGCCAGTCGATGAAGATTCGCCCGCGACGCCGCACCTTGCTTGCGGTGGCCACGAATCTGTCCGGCTGTTCGGTCGCCATGGCCTTGGCGAAGGCCTCGCTGAATGCGCGCACGGCAGGCCATTTCGCCACTGGATCCAGGGGAACGACCACGTGAATGCCCTTGCCTCCCGACAACTTCGGCCAGGACTCGAGTCCCGCCAGCCGCAGGCGGTCGCGCAGTTCGACCGCCGCAGTCCTGATGTCGCGCCACTCGATCGCCGCGTCGGGATCGAGATCGAACACGAGGCGATCCGGATGCTCCAGCGCGCCGACGCGGGATCCCCAGGGATGGAACTCGAGAGCATTCATCTGCACCAGGTTCATCAGCCCTTCGATGTCATCGAAATGAAAGTACTCGCCGCGTCCCCCGTCCTTCTCGCGAAGCTGTATCCGCTTCACCGAGTCGCCGAACCCGGGTCCCGCGTGCTTCTGGAAAAAGTGGGGACCGGCGATTCCGTCTGGGCAACGCAGAATGGAAAGGGGCCGGCCACCGATTTCCTCGAGCAGACGATCGGCGACCGACAGGTAATACTCGAAGACCTGCTGTTTGGTGATGCCGGCATCGGGGTAGACGATCCGGTCGGGGCTGGACGGCTGCGGAATGGCCCGCGCGACTGCCAGCGTGTCGTCCGCCTCGCGATCCTCTCGCACCCTGAGGAACGAAGCCTGGCGCAGCAGCCCTTCCTTGCCCCAGCCGCGGAACGCCACTTCGACCACGGTTTCCGGCACCACCCAGTGCACGTCACGGGTCTTCAACGGAACATGCGCGGGCAGTTCGACCCCCGGACCCTTGCTTGCTGCACGAAGTTTTCCCGGCAGGGCCTCGAGGTGGGCATCCGACAGGCCGGATCCGACCCGGCCGACGTACTTCCAGCTCTTGCCTTGCGGCTCGGCCAGCAGCAGGGCGCCGAGCCCCGTCCGGCTGCCTTTGGGCCGCGTGTATCCGACGATCACGAACTCGCGTGTCTCGACGGCCTTGACCTTGCGCCAGGCCTGGCTGCGTCCGGCGGCGTACGGCGATGCCACCTGCTTGCACAGGATGCCTTCGAGCCCCTGCTTGGTAGCGGCTTCGAACACCGCTTCGCCGTGGCCGACGATGTGTTCGCTGTAACCGAGGTGTGTCTCGCAGCCCAGCAACAATTTCTGCAGCAGCCCCTTGCGGTCGATCAGCTTCACCTCGCGGAGGTCCGCCGGCCCCAGGGCTGTCAGGTCGAACAGTACGTAGCTCAGATCACCGGTGATACCTGATTTAAGAATGCGCTGTAACGCATTGAAATTACTATGACCGTTGCGATCGAGAGCCACCAGTTCGCCGTCGAGCGCGGCGTCGACGCCGAGGGATTGCAGCGCTTCGGCCAGGTGCGGGAGGCGCGCGTGCCAGGCGAGTCCGTTGCGCGACGCAATGTGGACCTTGCCGGCAGCAACGACTGCGGTCAGTCGATACCCATCCCATTTCCATTCGTGCAGCCAGTCCTCGCCGCGTGGCGGGCTGCTCGCCACCGACGCCAGCATCGGCGCAAAGGGAACGGAGGCGCCGCTCCGGCGAGTCGCGCCCTCGAGTGCGAGTGCTTCCCCGATCAACGCGGCCCGATCGGTGATTGAAATGCCCTCGGGCTTCTTCGGCGCGGCCGGCTTGCGCGCCGGCACGGTTGCCCTGGAACTTCCGCGCGAGGCCGACTCTGGCATGCCCTGCCCTTTCGCAGCTTTCCGTGCCCGGGGCGCGCCCAGCAGGTCATCCGCCTCGAAATCGCCGGCGTGTTCGTCGTCGCGTTTGAGCAGCAGCCACTGCGGCTTGCGCGACTTGTCCGACGTGCGGACCAGCTTCCATCGACCCAGCAGACGCTCGCCGCGCAGCTCGAAATCAATCTTGCCCCGCTCCACGGATTCCGCAGCGTCCTGCTCGGGTATCCAGACCCCGTGATCGAAGATCGCCACGTGGCCTGCACCGTAGTTGCCCTCGGGTATCTCGCCCTCGAAGTTGCCGTACGACATCGGGTGGTCCTCGACCTCGACGGCGAGCCGTTTCTCACCGACCCGGAACGAAGGCCCCTTCGGTACCGCCCAGCTGCGAAGCACGCCGTCGACCTCGAGCCTGAAGTCGTAGTGTCGTGCGCGAGCGTGATGCAGCTGCACTACGAAGCGGAGTGCGTCGCCGCGTCCGCGCTTCGTCCGTGCACCGCGCGGCTCGGGCGTGGCGCCGAACTTCCGCTTGCGCGTGTACTCCTCAAGTGCCATTCGCGTGCGCCTCGGCGAGTGTCATTGCCGCGCACCCCAACAGCCGGCGCATGCCGCGCATCGGGCTTACGCCCGCTTGCGCCCTGGGGTCTGGGCGGCTTTCTTCGCGGGAGGCTTGCGCGACCTCGACTTGGCCGGTGCAGCCTTTGCCGGCGACTTGGCCGGCGTCTTGGCCGGCGTCTTGGCCGCGCCCTTGCCACGCTTTTCGAGACTCTCCTTCAGCAATGCCATGAAGTCGACGACATTGGTGGCGGCGCCCTCGGGGTGGGATTCCTCCACGGTGTCGAGATCCTTGACCACCCCCTTGCCCTTCACGCGCTTGCGGATGACTGCGGCGAGCCGTTCCCGGAATTCGTCCTTGTACTCCGCGGGTTTCCAGTCGGCCGACATCGACGTGACCAGGGAGTTGGCCATTTCGAGTTCGCGCGCGGATATCTTCCACTTCGAGGCATTTCCCACGGGGATCGCGTAGTCCGCCGGATCGACCAGCTCCTGCGGGAACCGCAGCAGGATGAGCAGCAGCGCATCTTCCTGCGGCGTCACCATGGCCAGGTATTCCCGGGTTCGAATCACCACGCGGCCGATTCCGACGCGCCCGGTCTTTTTCAGCACCTCGCGCAGCAGCACGTAGCCCTTCTCGGCCTTCTTGCCGGGCACCAGCACGTAGGGCTTTTCCAGATAGCGCGGATCGAGCTCGTCCAACGGGATGAAAGCCTCGACGTCGATGGTCTGGTGGCTCTCCGGCGCAGCGGACTGGATGTCCTCCTGCTCCAGCACGACGTAGTTGCCCTTGTCGTACTCGTAGGCCTTGACGATGTCCTTCCACGGCACCTCCTCGCCGGTTTCCGCGTTGACCCGCTCGTAGCGGATCGGCGTGTTGTCGCGCGAGTCGAGCATGCGGAAATGCAGGTCGATGCGGCGTTCCGCCGCCATCAGCGAGACCGGGATGTGCAGCAGGCCGAACGCGAGGGTTCCGGACCAGATCGGGCGTGCCATGGTGTACCTCCAGTGCGATTCTCGGGTTCGCGGAGCCGATCGACGGGCCCGCATCCCGGAAGAAATGCAAATTCCGCACCGCGCGCCGGTGGTGTCGGAGGGAGCGATCGCGCGACGGGCGCTTCGACCATCGCGAATCGAACCCCGCTTCAATGCCTTTGATCTGCCGGCGTTTGTGGCTTCGGATGCCGCCAAGTCAGGGCGCCACCAAGGTTTTGTGGCGCACCCTGCAATCTGCCGGATACGACCATCGCGACGTGCAATTCGCAGGAAAAGTTCGCGATGCGAACAGACGTGGGAGCGATGACCCGCGGACTGCGAATCATGTGTGGATGGTGCCCGGGGCGGGGGTCGAACCCGCATGGCCTCGCGGCCGAGGGATTTTAAGTCCCTTGCGTATACCAGTTTCGCCACCCGGGCCGAGCGCGAGTGTGCCGCAGCCCCGGCGATTCACAAAGCGTGCGTCGCGCCGATGCCATCTTTTCATGGTGCCGCGACGCCAGCCTGGCGCACTCGCGAACTCAATGTCTCCATTGGGCGCATGAGCGCGGTGCGCCGAGGCGCACCCTCATGTCGCGATGTGCAAAGGAAACGAGGCGAAGCGCAGTAGCCGGCAGCGTGAACCGTTCACGATCCGCGCAGAGTCGGGCAGGAGCCCGATCTTCCGCTACCACTCGGCACATGGATGTG
>JBGTIG010000456.1:0-2911 GCA_041745755.1 Lysobacterales bacterium | reverse complement strand
GCGAGATCAGGCACAAGCTCGACGCCGGGTCGCACGCGGCTTTCCGGCAGTGCGACCGTGTGCGCAGCCGGGGCCGAGCCGGGTCCGGTGGTTGCGCCCGCAGTCAACACCACCAGCGTACCCGCCTCGACCGGCGACTGCGGTGGAAACAGCGTCAGCCACAGCAGGAGTGCGCTCGCCAATTGCAGAATGCACAGCACGGCGAGCCAGCCGGCCGCCCGGCCGGACGATCGATCCGCTCGATGGCGAGCGAGCGCCAGCAGGCGCACGCTCGATAGCACTACACCCAAGACCAGCAGGGCCGCGACGAACAACGCGATGCCGGAGGTCGACAGATTCACGGCGTCGGCCCGCGCTCGCGCGCCAGTGCATCCAGATAGACGCGGCCGAGTCCGGTGTCACCCTGCCGGCGCAGAACGTTTGCCGTCGACTCCGGCAACAGCGGCCACAACGTGGCACGCAGGCGATGGAGACAAGCGACGCATCCCGGTGTCCGACGCAACGCATCGATCGCCGCGACCACATCGAGGGTATCCGGCAGTCCGCCCTCCGTCGAAGCCGTGTCGATTTCGGGGGCGTCGCCGTCGTCAAACCCTGCGGGCGCCGGCGTGTTCCCCCGTGAGAGCAGCCACTCCTCGGCCTCCGCCAGCGCCTCGAGCAGATCGTCGCGAGACGCGGAAGTCGCCTGGCGGCCCAGCGCCTCCCACAATCGCCTCAGCGCTGCGGCTTCGACCGGCACCCGCTCCAGCGGATCGCTGCGATTGCGCATGCCGTCGCGCTTGCCGGTCAGTCGTCGTGACGGATCGATCGGCGGCAATTCGAGCCCGACCCTGGCGAGATAGATCCGGTCCGCCTGCTGGACCTGCTTGATCAGTTCGAGCGCGCGGCGCTCGAACGGCAGCGCGCGATCGGGGAATCCCTGACGCAGATGCAGCTCGGCCTGCCACATCTCGCCGAGTGCACCACGCAGCAGCTTCTGCGTCGCCGGGTCGAGCAGGGTCGCGGCTTCCGCGATGTCGTGGGCATGTCCGAATTCCGCCACCACCGCGCCCGCGTCGCCGAAGGCACCGCTTGCCGACGACTCATCGTGCGCGTGCGCGGACTCGTCGGCATGCGGCGCCTGCGGGACCGGGGATTGGCCCGCAGAAGCAGACTCTTCCCGGCCAGAGGAATTCGACTCGCGCGCCGCGGCAGCGTCATCGGAATGCGCGTGCGAGTCGGCGAACAGCGGGTCGCCCGCCGCGTGCCCATCGCCCGATTCGCCCGCCCGGGCCGGCAGTCGAGCGGAATCCTCCGACTCTTCCCCGAGGAACTGCCCGTAGCGCAGGCGCAGCAGCCGCTGGTCAACCCCGATCGTGTCGGACTTCTCGACGAACGCAGCGGGAGCCAGTTTGCCGCGCTCCGCGAGCAATGCCTCGCTGTCGATGATGATCTGGCGCTGGCTGCGGAAGTACGCCGGCAGCACCCGTTGCACGAGCCCTTCCAGGCCCGGATCCCCCGCGGACCCGGGCGGCGGCCAACGCAGGATGACGCTGGCGCTGCGAGCCGACTGCGGATCGGGACGACGTGTATCCAGAACATGCAACTGTACGATCAGATCGTCGCCAGCCTGCATTCCCAGCGACCTTATGTCCAGCGAGTGCGCGAAGCGTCGCTGGATGGCAGGACCGCTGCCAGAGACAGGGATCGTGCTCGAGCGAACGCCGATGTTCTCCCCACTGCCCTGCGCCAGCGTCACCGCGAGCCAGGCGCGGGAGATTCCGTAATCGTCCGCGGCCACGAACGCAAGGTCGAGCGTGCGCTGCGCGGGTGCAGCGATATTGAGGGGTCGGGAGGGCTGCACGATGCGGATGCGGGGCACGCGATCGCGGATCGCATCGATCCGGTGCATGCGGGCATCAGTCACCGACGTGATCGCCGGCCCCGCTGCCGTGGCGACGCGGTAGAGGAACGATTGCTGCAGCGACAGCCCGGTGCTCCAGAGGCCGGACTGCAGCGTCATCGGCAGCGGCTTGCCCTTGTGCATCGCCAGCGCGACGCCCGCCGGTGTCGGCGCGATCGCGATCGACCAGCGCAGGGTAGACCCGACAGGCGCGGACGCATCGAGGCCCGCAACTTCACGCGTCGGCAAGCCTGTGTACGCGGGGGGCGTCACCCGCAGTCGGACCTTCCTGATCGTCGGCTGGGCAGCGCCGCGGACAACGGCGGCGGACGACCTGCCCACCGCATCCCTCTCGACGCCTGGCGACACGGGCCACCACAGGCACAGCATTGCGGCTGCCGCAGACGCAAGCCATGAACCCGCGAGCGCCGCCTTCGGGAGCGACACGCGGATCGGGGGTTCGGCGCCTTGCGCGTACTTCGTTTCGATTCGCCTTCGCTGCAGAACCTCGACAGCGGTGAGTTCACCGGGATGCCGGAGCAGCAATGCACTGCTGTCCTCGAGCAGGGGCGAGGCGGCGTCGAGTGATCTCGCGAGCCAGTCCCCGTCGAATCGGCGAGCGCGCACCACTGCGAAACCCAGCACTGCAGCCAGCACGATCACGACGGCGAACGTGCCTGCCATCGTTGCCTGCCACCGCCAGGCGGCCGCGATCGCGACCAGCAGCCAGGGCAGCGCCAGCAGCAGCGAAGCTGCGAACTGCCGCATGCGAATGGCACGCAGCAACGGTGCCAGCGCGTTCCGGCTGCTCACTCCCGGTCGTCCTGCCATCGCCCTGCGGATGCGGCGAACGCGCGCTCCACGAGAAAAAGCGTGGCGATCAGCAATGCCAGCCAGCCGGAAATATCGCGCCGGTCAGCCGGTGGCACCGACGCTCGGCCATGCGCACGGTCGGCAATCACCGGCGCGACATCGCGGGCCATGGCGCGGTCGGGAGCAGGCGGATCGGGTGCCAGCATCGCCCGCAGC
>JBGTIG010000455.1:0-6550 GCA_041745755.1 Lysobacterales bacterium | reverse complement strand
GCCGTGATCGTGCTGCTCCGCGCACGTTCGCGACGCCAGTCGTGATCCTCGTGGAGCACGCCGGCGCCGCAAGTTGCCGCCCCGGGCGAACGCCCGGGGCGCAAACCGCAGATCAGTTGATACCGACCTGCTCGCTGCGCGACTGCCGGTACTTCTTGGTCGGCAGGTTCACCCAGACGATCTGATGCCCGCTGCGCTGCGCTTGCGCGTCCACACGATTGACCTTGACGTAGTCGATGTTGTCGTCGAATGGCGATTGCTTCGCCATCGATTTGTCGGTCGCGCAACCCGAAGTCAACAACAGGGCCGCGGATGCGGCCACAACCAGCAGGGAAATACGCATAACCCTTCTCCGCTCGTGACGGTCGACGGCACGCTGCCGTCGACCCAACTCTAGTCCTCTGCATCGCGTTGTCCAGTGCCACCCGACCGGTCAAGGGTGCCGCCGGTATCCCCGATCAGTTCGCGCAGGAGGCTGGTCGCGTAGCTGCCTGCGGGCAGGACGAAACGCAGCACAAGGTCGTCGCGTTCCCGGGTGGCGCTGGCCTCCTCAACGCGGACCCGGAGCGCGCGCCGCTGCATGGCCACTCCCGCGGCTTCGAGGCCGCGGGCAAAATCCTCCTGTGCCTCTGCCTGCCGGCGTTCGATCGCCGCGATGTCATGGCTGGTGCGCAGGCTGCCCCGTCCCCAGAGCGGCCCCGTGGGATGGATCGCCAAGGCCGCACTTCGCTCCGCGATCGCCGGCGTCATGGGCTCGGGACCGAAGATCGAACCCGACCCGTCGATCTGCCAGACGTCGCCTTCGGCGCCTTGGTTCCAGCTGCCGTCGTCGATGCGTTCGGCGAGTACCGCGTTGAATATCGACGAGCGGGCGGCGCTCAGAAGCAGATTGCGCTCCTCGCGCCGCACCCGCCTGCCGGCGAACATGGCGGCGGCCGCAGCAAGGTTGCCGGCGTCGCGTCCGAATCGTTGTTCGCCGAAGAAGTTCGGCATGCCGCTGCTGGCGATCTCATGGAACTGCTCGAGTGCGCGCGTGGTATCACCGGTGACGTCACGTACGCGCAGCGAAAAGCGGTTTCCGGCCAGCGCGCCGCGCGGCAGCTTGCGGGCATGGCGGGTATTGGACAGCACGCGGACGCCGGCTGCGGCGAACGCGCTCCAGTCGATCTCGCGCCTCGCCGGTGCACGCACGGTGAACACCTGTCGTGTGAGCGCGTGCCGATCCTTGCGGCCGGCGTAGCCCACGTCCATCGGTGACACGTCCGCGAACGCGGCAAGCTGGCGTGCGACCCACTCGGTATTGGCGCCGCGCTTCTCGATGCGGAGCCAGTGATGTTCGCCGTCACAACTCGGCTCGAAGCCCGGGATCTCGTCGACCTCGAAATCCTCGGGCACGGCGCGGAGCGTACCGCTGGCGGCAGGGCCACCGACTGCGAACGGCAATGCGCCAGGCATCACCCGGATGCACGCGTGAGCAGCACCACTGCGCTGGCCGCGATGCCCTCACCGCGACCGACGAAACCCAGGCCCTCGGTCGTGGTGGCCTTCACGCTCACCGCATCGATCGGGCATCCGATATCCCTTGCGATGCACTCGCGCATGCGGGCGACGTGCGGCGCAACGCGCGGCGTTTCCGCCATCACCGTGATGTCGGCGTTGCCGACCCGCCAGCCGCGTTCGGCGACCAGCGCATGCACGGCGCGCAGCAGCTCACGACTGTCGGCGTCCAGCCAGCGCGGATTCCCGGGAGGGAAGTGGTGGCCGATGTCCCCGAGCGCCAGCGCGCCGAGCAGGGCGTCGCACACGGCGTGCAGGACCGGATCGCCGTCCGAGTGCGCGGCGAGTCCGCGCGTGTGCGCGATACGCACGCCACCCAGCATCACGTGATCGCCCGCAGCGAAGGCATGCACGTCGAGACCCTGGCCAATGCGGATCGAAGGGGTTGCGTCTGCGCTCATCTTCGCCTTCATCGGAGACGCGGGTTGCGTCTGCGCGGATTATCGGTCAGTCGCGATCCCGGCTGCGCCCATGGCGCGCAAATGATCCGTCACCAGATAGGTGAGCGCCTTGCGCACGAACAACGCCCCGTCCGCCGTTCGCGACGGCGCGGCCTCGGAAAGATGGAGGTAGCGCGGCGCGAGCTCCCTCGCCGCCCGCCACATCAGCTGCCGGGCGTCGTCGAGCGAGAGGCCGCTCGGCGTGAATGCACTGGTCGGAAATCCCGCGATTGCATCGCAGTCGAGTTCGAGTCCGGCGGCGTCTCCCCCCGCGAGGAACGAGAGGGCTTCCTCGAGCGCCTGCGGCAGGCTCGAGGTGCCTTCGAGCACGTCGTCGAACCAGTTGAACGCCGCGCGACAGCCTTGCTGACCTGCCGACTCCAGCGCCTGCAGCATCTCCTCACCGTTGTAGTTGCGGTGAAGCAGCAGGACGAAGTACCGATCGAGCAGGCGCTCCTCGACCGCGTAGCGGAACGGATTGCCGCTATGGCGACCCTCCGGCGCACGAAAATCGGCGTGCGGATCGCAGTTGAGGACGTGCACCGATGCGTCCGCACGGTGGCGGCGCACGCTCGAAGCCAGCGCGCGGAGGATGGGCAGGGAGTTGTTGTTGCCGCCGCCGATGACGATCGGGTGCAGTCCCGCATCGAACAAGGGCAGAAGCACACCGCCCACTGCGTCGTCGAGCGCGGCGACGAGTTGCCGCAGGCCACTGACCCTGTCGGAACTGTCCTTGAGAAAACCTGCGCGCTCGCGCCAGGGCGCGGTGTCGCAGGCGCCCGCGATCCAGACGTCCGCGCCCGACAGGAACCGGTTGGACTGCACATTGACGAGGCCCGGCAGGAAGCAGTCCCAGGCGTCTTCCGCACCCGGGACGCCAAGGTTGGCGAGCACGCCCAGGTGTTCCGGTATGCCCAGCACCACGAAACGGACGCCCGCCTCGAGCGCGAGTCCGATGGATTGACTCCATGCGGCGTCGACCGGCGCGCGCCAGCAAGCCTCCCCAAGCGTGCGCTCGCCGGCGCGCCGCTGCGTCAATGCATCGAGATCGGGAGCGACGATGCGCATCCGGCTGGAGGGGAGATCACCTACCGGGTCGTTCATCCCGTGGCGAGTCGCAGCGCGATGTGCAGGTCGTCGGCCGTGGTGACCTTGATGTTGGCGGCCGAGCCTTCGACGATCAGCGGGAAGCAGCCGTTGTGTTCGTAAGCGGAGGCCTCATCGGTGACCGGATTCGCCGGCGAACTGCCGTCGATCGCGCTCATTAGGTTCTCTATCAGTTCCGTCAATCGGAACATCTGCGGGGTCTGCGCCCGCCACAACTCCTCGCGGGCGTTGGCGTCCGTACCGAGGCTTTGCAAGGTGCCGTTGCCACTCACGCGCTTCAGGGTGTCGCGGATGGGGCAGGCGAGCAGACCCCCGTAGGCGTGCCGCGTGCTGCCTTCGATCAGCCGATCGATATCGTGATGGCTGATACACGGCCTCGCGGCGTCGTGCACCAGCACCCACTCGTTCTCGGAAACCAGGGCGCTGTCGCGCAGCACCCGCAGGCCTGCCAGGACCGAGTCGGCTCGCTGCTCGCCCCCTTCGGCGGTCAGTACGGGCTTGCCGTCGAGCTGGCCGAGTTTCGGCCAGTGCTCGTCATCCGGGGCGAGTACCACCACCAGGCCCGCGATCGACGGGTGCGTCGCCAGCCTGCGCAAGGTCACCAGCAGCAGCGGCACGCCACCGAACAACTGGTATTGCTTCGGCAGGTCGCCACCGAACCGTATCCCGCGGCCGGCGGCGGGCACGATGCACCAGAACGAATGTCTTGCAGTCATGGCCCCAGCTTGCCACCGCAGGCAGGGCAAGCGCGAGTCCCGGAAGCGCCACCGGGGGCGGCGCGGCAACCGGTTGATCCCTTGAGGCCAACCGCAACCACGGGACCGGACTCTCCGCGAGCCTTCCGCGCGCGCGGATTCCGCGATGGCGCGGCTCGACCGGACCCTGCCGACGGAGAGTTCGCGGTCAGTCCTCGCCTTCCTTCTCTTCGCCTTCCGGAATGGCCTCGATGACCTGGTAGAAGACCTCGCCTGGCCGGGTCATTCCGAGATCCTGCCGCGCCCGATCCTCGATCGCCTCCTCGCCGGATTTGAGATCGGCCACGTCGGCGGCCAGCGCATCGTTGCGCACGCGCAGGCTCTCGTTTTCCGCACGCTGCCGCCCGATGCGGTCCTCCAGCCTGCGCACGCCCGGCATTCCGGCGTCGTCCGTCCAGAGGCGCAGCTGCAGCACGACGATCAGCGTCAGCAGGATCACCACCGTAAAGCGCAAAGCGGTGACGGGCCGCAGGCGCATGCAGGGTCAGTTCGGGCGCACGCGTGCCGAAAGTCTCGGAAACGCTTCGTGACCCGCATAACGCGCGGCGCTGCCGAGCGATTCCTCGATGCGCAGCAGCTGGTTGTATTTCGCCACGCGATCCGATCGGCAGAGCGAGCCCGTCTTGATCTGGTTGGCGGTGGTCGCCACCGCGAGATCCGCAATGGTCGTGTCCTCGGTTTCGCCCGAGCGGTGCGAGATCACCGCACCGTAGTGCGCGGCATCCGCCATGCGGATGGCCTCCAGTGTTTCTGTCAGGGTGCCGATCTGGTTGACCTTGATGAGGATCGCGTTGGCGACGCCGCGCTCGATGCCGCTGGCGAAGATTGCGGGATTGGTGACGAACAGGTCGTCGCCGACGAGCTGCACCTGCTCGCCCACGCGATCGGTGAGCAGCTTCCAGCCGTCCCAATCTGCCTCGGCCATGCCGTCCTCGATCGACAGGATCGGATAGCGTTCGCACCAGTCCGCCAGGAACGCGGTGAACTGTCCGGCGTCCAGCCGCTTTTTTTCGCCAGTGAGGTGGTACTTGCGGGTGTCGGCGTCGTAGAACTCGGAGCTCGCGACATCGAGCGCCAGCCACACATCGGTGCCCGCGCCGTAGCCTGCCTTGCCCACCGCCTCGAGGATGGTCTCGATCGCTTCCTCGTTGGACCGAAGGTCGGGCGCAAAACCACCCTCGTCCCCTACCGAGGTGGCGAGACCACGCGATTTCAGCACCGATTTGAGCGCGTGGAAGATCTCGACGCCCGCTCGCAGCGCCTCGGCAAAGTCCGGCAGCCCGACAGGCAGCACCATGAACTCCTGCATGTCGACGTTGTTGTCGGCGTGCGCGCCGCCGTTGATGATGTTCATCATTGGCACCGGCAATACCGGCGCGCGACCCCCGGCCAGATGTTGCCAGAGCGGGACCTGCTTCGACGCCGCCACCGCGTGGGCATTGGCCATCGAGACCCCGAGCAGCGAATTGGCGCCGAGTTTCGATTTGTTATCCGTGCCGTCGAGCTCGATCAGCCGGGCGTCGAGCGCAGGCTGGTCGTGCGCATCGAGTCCAACGACAGCGTCGGCGATGATTCCCCGCACGTTTGCCACGGCTCTGGACACGCCGCGACCCAGGTAGCGAGTCTTGTCGCCGTCGCGCAACTCCACCGCCTCGCGCGCACCCGTTGACGCACCGCTTGGCACCGCCGCACGGCCCATGTGTCCGCTTGCGAGCGTCACTTCCGCCTCGAGCGTCGGATTGCCGCGCGAATCGAGGATCTCGCGCGCATGGACCTTGGTGATCGCTGTCATCGTGCTTCCGATCGAAAACTACGGAGTTGCATTAGAAAATCCCGGGATTCCTGTTTACCAGGCTCAATCGATCTGGAACTCATCACTCCGATCCATCTGCTCTTCCGAAACGCATTTCTCTCGACGTCCACGAAGAATACGAAAGTCTGTCCAATGACTCGGTCGCTCAACCCGAACGCACAATCGTTGTCCTCGTAGAAAAAGTCACGGACAACACCCTTTGCGGGCGGGCGTCCGCGGAATCCCTCGAGCAGCCGGTAGGTAGCAGCAACGCTTCTCCCACCATCCTCGGGTGATCCGGGAAGTATCTCGACCGAGTCTACGCGGGCAAGGAAAACCTCGTCGTAACCCCGAAACTGGTCAATCTTCGACGGCTCGATCCCACCATTCCAGCCCATGACACAAGCCGACGCGACAGGGGTCAGCGCCAGCAAACAAAGCGAAGGCACGAGGCGTTGGATCAACCGTCGCAAAGTTGCGCGCGACCTCATGGCGTTGCCGAGTGCCTCTTTGAAACCTCGTCCAGCGCGACGAGGGTTTCGAGCAACGCGCGCATCTTGCCCAGCGGCCAGGCATTGGGGCCATCGGAGAGTGCCTTGTCGGGGTCGGGGTGCGTTTCCATGAAGAGACCCGCGACACCGACCGCGACCGCCGCGCGCGCGAGCACCGGCACGAATTCGCGCTGGCCGCCCGACTTGCCGTCCGCGCCACCTGGCAGCTGCACCGAATGCGTGGCGTCGAACACCACCGGACATCCGGTGTCGCGCATCACGCTCAACGAACGCATATCCGACACCAGATTGTTGTAGCCGAAGCTGGCGCCGCGCTCGCAGACCATGATCTGCGAATTGCCGGTTGCCTGCGCCTTGTTGGCGACGTGCTTCATTTCCCACGGGCTC
>JBGTIG010000454.1:0-12739 GCA_041745755.1 Lysobacterales bacterium | reverse complement strand
CCCGACGACGAGACGCTCGTCGCCGCCATCGAGAAGGCACTCGCCGCGCCTGCTCCGGTGCCCTGACGCGCAAGGCTCCGGGAGCGATGGCGCGGTGTCGCGGAGCGGCACCCCTTCCCCCAGCCCCTGCCCTTCCGAAGCCGATGCCACCCGTCGCGGCGTGACCTTTGGCAGCGGTGGCAAGACCCCGACCGCCTTACGATCCGCGGTCTGAGTCCCCGCGCCGCAACTTGCCCGCCCGGATTTTGACCAATGGCGCCCAGTGAATCGCGCCCATCCGCCTGCCTGTCGCATCCCAGGAGAATTCCTTGAAAACTGCCAGCCCCCGCATCCTGCTCCTGTCGCTCGCCATCGCCGCCACGCTCGTCGCGTGCAAGCGCGATGAAGCCGCGGCACCGGTTGCCGCTACCGCACCGGAAGCCGCGCCCGCCACCGCGACGCTCACGCTCGACGAATCGAAACTGCCGCCGGTGAACCGCTTCAAGGCGAGCGACCTCGACGCGGACATCGACGCCTGCGCGGCCTTTGGTGACTACGTCAACGGCAAATGGCTCGCCGGCAACGAGATTCCCGCCGACCGCACCAGCTGGGGGTCGTTCGAGATGCTGGACGAGCGCTCCACCGGCGTGCAGCGTCAGCTCGCGGAACAGGCCGCCGCGATGCCGAACGCCAGCGGAGTCGAGAAGATCGTGGGTGACCTCTGGTCCAGCGGCATGAACGAAGCCGCGATCAACGAGCAGGGCCTCGAGCCCATCGCCGGGCATCTCGCCGCGATCGACGCACTGACCGACGCGGCGTCGATCGCGGAACACCTGCGCACGACTGCCGCGAGCGGCAACAATTTCCTGTTCGGCTTCGGCTCGAATCCCGACTTCAAGGATTCCAACAGGGAGATGGCCTACGCGAGCCAGGGCGGGCTGGGGCTTCCCGATCGCGACTATTACTTCGACGCCGACAAGAAGGACAAGCTGGCCGCGTACGAGACCCACGTGGCGAAGGTGCTGGAACTTTCCGGCGTCGCACCCGAGGATGCTGCCGCGCAGGCGAAGCGCGTGATCGCGTTCGAAACGCGACTGGCGAAGCAGTCGAAATCCTCGGAGCAGCTCTCGCGCGACGTGTCGCTGTACTACAACCCCGTGACGCCCGCGGCGGCCGATGCGCTGACGCCGAATTTCCCGTGGACCCGTTTCATCGAATCGCAGGGAGTCGAGGTTCCGGCGATGTTCTCGCTGGCGATGCCGGCGTTCCACCAGGAAGTCGACGCGATGCTGACCGACGTGCCCGTCGAGGATTGGAAGAGTTACCTCCGATTCCATACCGTGGACGGTGCATCGCCGTTCCTGTCCGACGCGTTCGTGGCCGAAAACTTCAACTTCTATCGCAGTGCGCTGCGCGGTCAGAAGGAAGACAAGCCGCGCTGGAAGCGTGTGCTCGACACCGTCGAGGGCCTGACGGGCGAGGCGCTCGGCCAGATGTACGTCAAGGTTGCCTTTTCGCCGGAGTCCAAGTCGCGCATGCAGGAACTGGTGCAGAATCTGCGCGATGCACTCAAGTCACGCATCGAGAAGCTCGACTGGATGAGCGAGGACACCAAGGGCAAGGCAATGGCTAAGTGGGCGAGTTTCACTCCGAAGATCGGTTATCCCGACAAGTGGCGATCATGGGATGGACTCGAGACGAGTCGCGACAGCTATCTCGGCAACGTCCTCAATGCCGTCGAGTTCAACTACAAGTACCAGCTCAGCAAGATCGGCAAGCCGGTGGACAAGACCGAATGGGGCATGAGCCCGCAGACGGTGAATGCCTATTACAACCCGCAACAGAACGAGATCGTGTTCCCGGCGGCGATCCTGCAGCCGCCCTTCTTCGATCCCGAGGCCGACGATGCGCTCAATTACGGGGGCGTCGGCGCCGTGATCGGACACGAGATGATCCATGGCTACGATGACCAGGGCAGCCGTTTCGGACCGTCTGGCAACTTCGAGAACTGGTGGACGGATGCCGATTCGAAAGGCTTCAAGGGCCGCACGGATCAGCTGGTCGACCAGTTCAGCGCGTACCAGGCGACTCCGGAGCTCAAGGTCAACGGCAGGCTCACACTGGGCGAAAACATCGCCGACCTCGGCGGCCTGGCGGTGGCGTACGACGCGTTGCAGCGTGCCGCCGGCGACGAACCCGATGCCAACGTCGAGGGACAGACGCGCGATCAGCGCTTCTTTGCCAACTGGGCCACGGTGTGGCGTCGCAGTTTCACGCCGGACGAACTGAAGGTGCGTATCGCCACCGATCCGCACGCGCCGGCGAACTTCCGGGCAATGGGCGCGCCGTCGAACCTGCCGGCGTTTGCGGCCGCGTTCGATTGCAAACCCGGTGATGCCATGGCCATCGACGAGAAGCAGCGCGTGGTGATCTGGTAGGCGTCGCGGCCGATCCGGCCGGCCCCTCACCCGGCGCTGCGCGCCACCCCACTTCGTGCTCCGGCCCGAGCTTCGCCCGTGCGTTCGTACGTGCGCGAGCCCTCGGCTCGCAGCTGCACGTTCTCACCCCCCGTTGTCACGGGGCGAGGGGATGCGGGCGAGCCTTCGGCGTCCGTGATTGCGCGAGGTTTTCATACCGTTCGTGGGGGAGCACGCGGCGCGACAACTCCTTTCGTGCTTGCGCGAAGTTTTCATACCGTTCGTGGTGAGCCCGTCGAACCATGAACGGCACGATGCGAAAGGCGACGGTTTCGGCCGGTTACCACATTGCGATAAGGCAAGAATTGATTCGCGACGCGCTCCAGCAAGCCCCTCACCCGGCGCTGCGCGCCACCCCACTCCGTGCCCCGGCCCGAGCTTCGCCCGGGCGTTCGCACGTGCGCGAGCCCGCGGCTCGCAGACGCACGTACTCACCCCCGCGCTGCGGGGCGAGGGGAAAGGCAGCGCCGCCGCGCCGGGTCCTGGGCGTCCATGCTTGCGCGAAGTTTTCATACCGTTCGTGGTGAGCGTGTCGAACCATGAACGGCACGATGCGAAAGGCGACGGTTTCGGCCGGTCGCCATATTGCGATGAGGCAAGAGACAAATCGCGCCGCGGTTCCAGCAAGCCCCTCACCCGGCGCTGCGCGCCACCCCACTCCGTGCCCCGGCCCGAGCTTCGCCCGGGCGTTCGTACGTGCGCGAGCCATCGGCTCGCAGCTGCACATACTCACCCCCGTTGTCACGGGGCGAGGGGAAAGAGCCGCGTTGCAGTGGGTCACCGGCGCTGCGCGCCACCTGCTCCGAGTTGTCACGGGGTGAGGGGAAAGAGCCGCGCGACTCGAACGCTGACGGTTGCGCCGCCCAGACGCCTAGCGTGGTCTGGGTGCTTGCGGTCGGTCGCGCCAGTACAGCACCAGCAGGACGCCGGTGAGTGCACCGCCAAGATGCGCGAAGTGCGCGATGCCGGTCGACACGCGGCCGAATCCGAGCGCGAGATCGGCCGCGATGAACAGGCCGACCAGCAGCCATGCCGGCATCGGAATCGGCGGGAAGATCAGCATCATGCGCGCGCGGGGAAAGAACATGGCGAACGCGAGCAGCACGCCGTAGATGCCGCCCGAGGCGCCCACCGTTGGCGTCAGCGGCGCCTCCTGGCCCGGCATTGGCGCGGGCAACGTCATCAACTGCGCGACCGCCGATCCGATGACGCACGCGAGGAACAGGATGCCGAAACGTCGGGATCCGAGCCGCTGCTCGACCGCGCCGCCGAAACTCCAGAGCGCGATGCCATTGAACAGCAGATGCGCGAATCCCCCATGCAGCAAGGCGTAGCTGAGCATCTGCCAGGCGTGGAATTCCAGCCGGAAGGATTCTCCTTCCACGCCGATTACCTGGTCGGTTCCAAGCGGCCAGAGCGCGAATTGCGCCAGCACGATGTCGCCCTGCCATTGCTGCAGCAGGAATCCCGCCACCATCGCGATGAGGATTGCCCGCGCGACGGGCGTCAGTGGCGGCACGCGTCCGGGTTCCTCATGCGGATGGAAGGTTCTTTTGCCGGTAGTGCCGCCGTGCGCCGGTTTCGGGACTGCGCGCCACCGCTCGCGAGCGCGGGTCGCCAAAGCAGCGCGTCCAGGTCGTTCGACCTCGCCGCAGTCAGGGGAAAGGTACCGAGCGGTCCCGGCCTTACGCCCTCGGCTGCCAGCCGCCGCCGCTGCTCTCGCCAGGGTGTCGATTTCTCGGCGAACGCGCTGCGTCCGTCGACACGCAGGATCCGGTGCCAGGGCAGCTCGACGGTCGTGTTCCGGAGTACCCATCCGACCAGTCGGGCGCAACCCGGCGCACCGGCCGCACGCGCGATTGCCCCGTAGCTTGCCGTCCGCCCCGGGGGTATGGACCGGATGGCGGCAATGATGCGCCGATGCAGATCCTGTCGGCTGGATGCGGTACTCGTCTCAGGCACTGTCGGCACGCAGAAATTCCGGGGAGCGAACGGTTAGCATAAGGGCTGAATCCGAACCATGGTTGTTGTCATGCAGAGTTTCGAGGACTTGCGCGCCGCAGTCGGCGGCAACAAGGGCATCACCAGCAGCGACCCGTACCTGATCTCGATCGATGTTCCCCTGGACAATGGTCGCTCGCAGGGGGTGTTCCTGGCCGATCTCGAACACGAAGACGGCAGCCGGCTGCTGCGGATCTCTTCCCCGGTCGCACCGCTCGATGCGCTGGACGCTTTGCGCTGCCTGCGCTTCAACTGGGCGCAGCGCGTGGGTTTTCTCGCCGCGGGTGAACTCGATGGGCGGGACTATCTGCACGTTTGCGAGAACCGCCGTTACCGCGCCCTGGACGCCGACGAGATCGATGGTTTGCTGACCGAGGTCGCCGATCTCGCCGATCGGCTGGAGAGCCTGCTCACCGAAGGTCGCGATCACGCCTGAAATCCGCCTGCGTGGGGCGCTCGCCGGCCGCCGCGAAAATCAGGACGGGATGAGGCCCGCGCTCTGGCCGCCGCGCACCAGCAGGTATCCGAGCAAAGCGGTCACCGGGATGGTGAGGATCCATGCCCACACCATGCGTTCGACCACGGTCCAGCGGATGGCGTTGAAGCGCTTGGCCGATCCGACGCCCATGATCGCCGCGCTGATGTTGTGCGTGGTGGAAACGGGAATGCCGAGACTCGAGGCCACCGAGATGACCGTGGCGGCTGCGGTCTCCGCCGCGAAGCCATTGATCGGGTGCAGCTTCACCAGCTTGTGACCGAGCGTGTTGATGATGCGCCAGCCGCCGGCTGCGGTACCCAGCGCCATCACGATCGCGCAGGTGACGATGATCCAGGTGTCGATGGAACCCGTGGTCAAGGCGGCGGTGGAAGGCTGCAGAAACGAGAGCCACGGCGGCAGGCTTTCGAGGTCCCCCGCCGCCGCCGCGGAGACGAGTGCCAGTGCAATGATGCCCATGGTCTTCTGCGCGTCGTTGAGTCCGTGCGCAAATCCCATCCACGCCGCCGACCCGATCTGGGCCTTGCCGAACAGCCCGTTGATCCAGCGGGGCCTCGAAATGCGCGCCAGGACCCCACCCGCGCGATTCATCGAGGCAATGATGAAGAACAAGGCACCCATGACGGAGAAACCGATGATGAAACCCGCCACCGGTGACGTGATCATCGGGATGACCACTTTCCAGAGCAACCCACCCCCCTTCCACCAGGGCGAGGCCGGTTCGGACCAGAGAATCGCACTCCAGTTGTCGTTCGCGGCTGCCAGTGCCGCGCCGCAGAGCCCACCGATCAGCGCGTGACTCGAACTGGACGGCAAGCCGAGATACCAGGTCACCAGATTCCAGACGATGCCGCCCGCGAGGGCGCAGATGATGATTTCCGAGCCGATCAGCACGACGTTGGCGTCAATGAGTCCCGACGAGATCGTCTTCGCGACCGCCGTGCCGGCCAGCGCGCCGATGAGGTTCATGCCGGCCGCGAGCATCACTGCCTGGCCAGGTGACAGCACCTTGGTCGCGACCACCGTCGCGATCGAGTTGGCGGTGTCGTGAAAGCCGTTGATGTACTCGAACACCAGCGCGATCAGGATGACCGCGAGGATCATGGAAAGTCCCACGTCGAGACCCCCGTCAGGTGTTCTTGAGAACGATCAGGTAAACCGTGTTGCCGACATCGCGGCAGCGATCGATCGCCTTCTCGATGATCTCGAACAGGTCCTTGCGCGCGAAGTACCGGCGCATGTCGGTCTCCTGGTGCAGGTCCCCGTACATTTCCAGGATCATGCGATCGGCTTCGCTTTCGATCTGCTGCAGTTTGTCGTTCAGCGGCTTCATCGCGTCCATGCGCATGTTGCGCCGAAGCTGCGAAACCATCTGCACGATGATCTCGCACGCCTTCTCCAGCATCACCGCGCGGGAAGCGAAGTCCACCTCCTCGCCGACGAGGGACGCGACCAGTACGTATCGCTCCGCGAATTTCTCCACGGTTTTCGGGATCTTGTAGAGGCTGTTGGCGAGCGACTCGATATCCTCGCGCTCGAGCGCGGTCACGAACGTGTTGACCAGCTCCTGGCTGATGTTGCGCGAGATTTCCTTCTCCCGCTGCCGCGCGAGCCTGAAGTCCTCCAGCGACAGATCCCTGCCACGCGAGCGCAGCATCGCCACCAGGGCCTGGGACGACTGGTGGGCGGCGCCGGCGGCGGCTTCGAGCAGGCCGTAGAACTTGTCTCCCTTGCCGAACATGGTCTGCAGAGAAAACATGGCGCCCCCGGGTCTGGAATTCTTGGCGAGCGACGCGAAGCATCGCTGCGGCCCACGTCGCAGCGGCGCCGACGCATCACGCTACGCTATTGCAGATTTGTTACCGCTTCGTGAACGCCCCGGAGAAAAATCGGGCGTCAGCACCGAAAAGGCTGCGATCCTGCGAGCTCCCCGGTCGCGCCAGGCATCACGAACCGCTGTGCTAACCTCTGATTTCCTTGGCCATCTGCGGCGCCGCTTGAAATCCGAGGTCACCAAGGAGCCTCCCGGTCGGAGGGGCTTCGCGCCTTCGAGTGTTCTTGCGCAAGCGCGGCGAAGCCGCCTGGTCGGAACCTGTGCATACGCCCCCGCGGCAGGCGATCGCCTGACCGGATCCGGTTGTGGCGCGCATGCCCGTTGAACTGATCGTGGTGTTTCTGCTGATCCTGTTCAACGGGTTCTTCGCGTTGTCGGAAATGGCGGTGATGACGTCGCGCAAGAGTCGCCTGCGCCAGAAGGCGCTGACCGACCGTCGCGCCCAGGCCGCGCTCTCGCTCGCCGAGGCGCCCGATCGATTCCTCTCGGCGATCCAGGTCTGGATCTCGTTGCTCGGAATCCTCACCGGGTATTTCGGCGGGGCGTCTCTGTCACGCATGTTCGAGCCGTTGCTCGAGCGGGTTCCGCCACTGACGGACTACGCGGAAGGCCTGAGCGTGGCGCTGAGCGTGGGGCTCATACTCGTGGTGTCGGTGGTGCTGGGCGAGCTGGTGCCGAAACGGCTCGCAACGCTTCGCCCCGAAGGGGTGGCCACCTACGTGGCGGTGCCGATGCGCTTCCTCGCGGGCATCGCCAAACCTGCGGTGTCGTTCTTCTCCTGGTCCACGGGCCTGCTGATGCGGCTGCTGGGGGCGCACCGGCTCGGCTCGGGGAAGATCTCGGAGGAGGAGATCAAGTTGCTCGTGGCGGAGAGTCACGAGCAGGGCGTCATCGACGATGACGAGCGCAAGATGGTCAACCGCGTGCTGACGCTCGGGGACCGCAGTGTCGACAGCCTGATGACCCCGCGCAATCGCATTGTCTGGCTCGACATCGAATCGAGCTGGGAGGAGACGCTGGCGCTCATGCGGGCGCAGCCGCATTCGAAGTTCCCCCTCTGCCGGGGCAACGAGCAGGACGTCATTGGCATCACCCACGTCAAGAGCCTCATCGGCATCACTGGCGTGCCCGACCTCGTCGCGCTCGCGCAGCAACCCCTGTTCGTGCCGGACAGCGCGCCGGCGCTGCGCCTGGTGGAACGTTTTCGCGACGTGGATGCGGCGCTCGCGCTGGTGGTGGACGAATACGGGGACATCCAGGGACTGGTCACGCTCAACGATGTCTTCGCCGCAGTGGTGGGCCGCACCGCCGCGCAGTCCGAGGTGCGCGACGACTCGGTCCTCCTGCGTGACGACGGCAGCTGGCTGATCGACGCCAGCCTCGGCACCGACGACCTGCGTGAATTGCTGGGCGTCGGCGAGCTCCCCCAGGAAGCCGAGCATGAGTTCCGCACTGCGGCTGGCATGCTGATGACGCGCTTCGGGCGCATTCCGCTCGCCGGCGAATGGTTCGAGTGGAGCGCGTTTCGCTTCGAGGTCGTCGACCTCGATGGCGCGCGGATCGACAAGATACTGATCTCGCGACTGGACACGGCTGTCGACGAGATCCGGACATGACCGATCCCGTACACGCCCATACCCGCATTTCCGCCCTGCTCGCCGAACTCGCGGATGAGTCGGCGGGGCAACTGTTCCTGCGCCTCGGCAAGATATTCGACTATGTGGGCGAACGGGGTTTCGGACTGTTGCTGCTGTTGCTTGCGCTTCCCAATTTCATCCCTGCCCCGATTGGTGTCGGGGCAGTGACGGGTCCCCTGGCCTCGTTCTGTGGATTGCAACTGCTGTTCGGGCTCGAGCGTCCCTGGATGCCACGCCGGATGCGCTCGATGCGGCTCAAGCGTTCGACGTTCCAGGGCACGCTGCGCGTGGTGGGCAAGCTCCTGCGCGGGCTCGAGAAACTGTCTCGCCCGCGCTGGGACGCCATGGTCGGCGAAACGGCCCTGCGCATCACGGGGCTCCTGCTCGTGGGTCTCGGAGTCGCGCTGGCATTGCCGATTCCGTTCACCAATTATCCTTTCGGCGCCCTGCTGCTGCTGCTGTCAATCGCGCTCATGGAACGCGACGGCGCGTTGATGGCAATCTGCTGGATGCTGATGGTGGTGGCGATGGTGATGACCGTCGGCCTTTCCGGCGCCGCGATCGCGATGATCAGGGGCTGGCTCAACTAGGCTCGGAGGATTGCGCGGCACGCAGGGAATCCCGCAGGGAGCTTCCCGGCCCGGCGCCGAGGTAGAGCATGAAGTCGGCGAGGCTCATGGGATAGCCGAGCCAGTAGCCCTGCGCGAGTTCGCAACCCATCTCCTTCAGGGCATGCATCTGCTCCTCCTGCTCCACTCCTTCCGCGATGCAGCGGATGCCGAGTGAGCGTGTAAGGGCGACGATGGCGGTCGCCAGCGCACGGTCGCTGCGGCTGTTGAGCATTTCCTGGATGAAGCTGCGATCGATCTTGACGCCCTCCACCGTCAGCGCGCGCAAGTGCGCCAGGCCCGAAAATCCGGTGCCGAAATCGTCCAGCCAGAGCGGCACGCCGATGCGCGCAAGCGCCGCCAGCGTCGACATCGATTCAGCGTCGTTGCCGAGGAGAGAACTTTCGGTCAGCTCGATATGCACGCGTTCCGCGGGCAACCCGGCGGCTTCCAGCACCTCGGCAATGCGTCCCGCGAGACTGCGCTGCTTCAGTTGACGCACGGAAAAGTTGACTGAAACGAACAGCGCCTGTCCGTCCGGTCGAAGCGGCCAGGTGCGGATGTCGCGACAGGCGCGGCGCAGTGCGTATTCGCCCAGCTGGTCGATCAGCCCGAACTCTTCCGCGACCGCCACGAACAGGGTGGGCGGCACGTTGCCGCGCTCGGGGTGTCGCCAGCGCATCAATGCCTCGGCGCCCGTGACGGTCGAGGAGCCGAGGTCGATGATCGGCTGATAGTGCATCTCCAGATCGTTGTTCTGCAGGGCGTGCCGCAGGTCCTGCTCCAGCCCGAGACGATCCTCCACGACCTGCAGCATGTGCTGGTTGAAGAAGCGATGCCCGTTCTTGCCGTGGAGCTTGGCCTGGTACATCGCCACATCCGCGTTTCGGAGCAGCGACTGGGCCGAGTCGGCATCATCGGGAAAGAGAGCGATGCCGATGCTCACGTTGAGGACCACCGGTCGGGTTTCGGTCATCAGCGGAAGCCGCAGAAGTTCGAGGGTCAACTGCGCCATGTGACGTGCACGTTCGCGCACGTCGCTTCCGAGCAGGAGCACCACGAACTCGTCGCCGCCGAAGCGCGCGGCGATTTCGTCGTCCCAGCCGGCGTCGATCCGCTCGTCGAGCCGCGTCTCGTTGCGGGCGCGGACGATGCGCTCCGCAACCTGGATCAGCACCCGATCACCGGATTCGTGGCCGAGGGTGTCATTGATGCGCTTGAAGTCGTCGAGATCGATGAACAGCAGCGCAGCGTGGGAGTTTTCCGCGCGGACGCGCTCGAAAATCAGCGGCAGCGCATCATGCAGGGCCCGCCGGTTGCCGAGCCCGGTCAGCGTATCGCGATAGGCCAGCGCACGGATCTGTCGGTCGTAGTCGCCAAGGCTCGCGCTCATGCGCGCGAACGCCTGCTGCAAGTCGCCGATCTCGTCGCGGCGCCGGCGATCGATGGCGATCTGGAACCTGCCCTGCTCGATCTCGCGCGCGTGCTCGACCATTTCGCGCAGCGGTTGCACGACCTTGCGCAGCGACAGGAAGGCGATCGTGCCGGCCAGCAGGAGCACGGCGAGCAGGGTGCCGCCGAACAGCAGCAGCGTGCGCCGGTTGTGTTCCAGCACCTGCGCACGCAGGTCTGCTTCCATGCGGGCGAGTCCCGTGCGCGAAGAATCGCGATTGAGGCCGACCCGCACGCCACCGATGCGTTCGGTTCCGAGCATCAGGGGTTCGGTGACATCGATCAGCCGGTCGGAGGTCTGCACGAGCGTGCTGGTGGTGGCGATCGCGCGCGGCGTGAACTCGTCGTTCATCGCCTGGCCGAACGTGCCGATGTCCTCGGTGCCATCGTGCAGGACGCTGCCTTGCGCGTCGAACACGATCACGTACTCGATGTCGCCCCGGTTCACCGCCGCGCTGGTGATGCGCCCGATCCCGCCTATGTCCAGGAAATACACCTGATTCGCCAGCTGCTTCGCCAACAGGCTCGCTGCCGCCTTGCCCTGGCGCGCGAGCGAATCTTCACTGAGTGCGGTGATCGTCTCGAGGCTCGACCGCGCGATCGTTTCGAAGGCACGCTGGTACACCCACCAGCCGATACCTGCGACCAGGATCAGCGCCGCAAGCGACATGCCCATTACCAGGGTCAGGCGCGTCGCGAGTCCGATACGGGAGGATCTCACGGTCTCACTCGACTTCCCGGCGAATGCGTTCGATCGAGCGCCGAATCCCGGCAAGCCGCTCGGCCTGGGCGGGAGTGATCGGCTCGAAGCGGTCGGTACCGTAGAAGGCGCGCATTGCGCGTGCCGCCGATGGATCATCTCCGGCCTCGAGCAACACCGCGCGCAGCGCCTCTGCCAGCGCGGGTTCGAGATCGCCGCGGAAGAGCTCCAGCGCGCGCGGAATCACCTCGGAAACGTGGAAGGTCACCAGCTCCTTCCGGTAGGTTTCGGGCAGACGCGCGGGATCCTTCCAGTCGCTGTCGCTGTAGGCGCCGGCATCGACCAGCCGCTTGGCGACCCAGGTGGAGATGTTGAACTCGGATCCCGCGAGCACGAAGCCCATGACGCCGGGCGGCGGGCGATCATACGGAGACGCCATTATCAAGGGTACGAGTCCCGCATTCATGACCTCGGTCAGGGGTATGAAATACGCACTCGTCGATGCCGTGCTCTGCAGCGCCAGACTCCGTCCGCGCAGGTCCGCAAGCGACCGGATGTCGCTGTCGCGGCGCGCGAAAAACACCGTGCGGTAGCTTGACGCACCGTTGCGCACGTCGACCAGCTGCGCCACCGCCCCTGCGCGCTCCTCGAGGGCCATCGCCGCCCCTGCCGTTTCGCTGACCCAGTCGATCTTGCCGCGCCGGAGGTAGCTGACCATGCGCCGCGCGTCCTGCGCCATCAGTATCCGCCCGCCGCGGACGCCGTGCGGCGCAAGTTTTTCCACGACGTAATCCAGCAGCGGCTCCAGCCGCGCGAATTCGCTCTGGGGATCGTTGCTGACGCGCCCGAGGACCAGTATCCGTCCAGGCACGACGGGGGGAGCCGCGGGGGGAGCCGCGACCGGCGCCGAAGCCGCCAACGGGGTCGTCTCGGCAAGTACGGGCGGGCACGCCAGGAGCGCCACCAGGGCGCACGGAAGGAGCGTCCGCCCCCACGGAAATGACAGAAGTGAACGCGAAATCATGCGGAGCTGGGCGTGGAGATTGTCACGGAGTATAGAGCCCGGTGGACTGGCGTCAGGCACGGGTCCATGGCTTCCAACCTGCGCGCACAAGGGAACCTCTGGACAGGTCCAGGGCTTTCGCGGTGCGGGGATGCCTCGCCGCGCGTCGATCGCGCAGGCCATCCATTCGCGGCAACCGGGTTCGGACCTCGGCCGAACCCGATGCGGGCCGACAAGTCCACGAGGGACCTGATGAGACCTTCCCCAGGAGTCTGGGCGGCAGAAGCCGTCCGGGCTGCAACGGCGCCACCGACGGCCGCAGAAGCGCTCGAACTCGTTAAATACCTACGGCTATTCGCCTCGTTCGATCACTGCCTGCGACCATCGCCATCACCGATTCGCCTCGAACGATTCTGCCGCCCGGACTCCTAGCTCCGGGGGCGCCGGCCCGGCAGCGGGCGTGGCTCGAAACCGGACAGGTCAGCCACGCGTTGAACGTCGCTGAGGATCCCGCGCAGTAGCGCCACTTCGGACGGCGTCATGCGTGCGCGC
>JBGTIG010000453.1:0-5034 GCA_041745755.1 Lysobacterales bacterium | reverse complement strand
GCGCGCTGCAACGAGGCAGCGCTCGCCCGGGTTGGCGCGCGCGCAACGCGCGTCAGCGTGCGGCCACTGCGTTCGCTCTGGGGTTCCATCAGTGTCGATGGCGCGATGCGTATCGATCTCTCGCTGCTGCTGGCGCCGCCGGTGATCCTCGACTATGTCGTCGTGCATGAAGCCTGCCACCGGCATGAACGCAATCACGGCCCCCGCTTCTGGGCGCACGTGGCGCGCGCGCATCCCGACTATCCCGACCATCGACGCTGGCTGCGCAAGCACGGGCCTGGACTCAAATCCGAACTTGCCCGCCATCTCCCCCAGCGTTCCATCTGAGCAGTCGCTGCGAGTCCGGGACGGGGTGCATCGGGTGTCGCACGCAGGCGGAGCTGAAGATCGTCGGGATTCCTCAGCGCACGGGCGATGCACTCGCGCGAAAGGCCGCAATGGCAGCGGCGACGGGCCCGGGATCCTCGAGATGCAGGTGATGATTGCCCGGAAGATGCAGCAGTTTGAGGGTCGGCACGGCCGCCATCCGGAGCGCGATGGCTGCGGGCGAGATGAACGTGGCGGCGGGTTCGGCGAGCAGCAGCAGCGTCGGGCACTCGATGCCACCAAGCCAGACGATCACCTGTTCCGGAGTCGCGCGCTGTGGCGAGGCCAGCGTGAGTCGGGGATCGCTCGACCACTGCCAGCCGCCGTCGACCTTGCGCGTGCCTCGTTCGACCAGGATGGCCGCGGCCGCGCTCGAGAGATTGCTGACGCCGAGTTGGCGCGCGGCCACGGCCGCGTCCAGGTTCGGGAACACCCGAAGGCCGCGATTGCCGCGTTCCCTGCGTTGCGCATGCGCCCGGCGCAGTAGCGAGAGCGCCTGCTCGGACTCGACGCTGAGCGGACCCAGCCCCTCGATCAACCACAGCGCGTCGACGCGATCGGGGCGCGCAGCCGCGACCAGGCAAGCGCAAGCACCGCCCATCGAATGACCGAGCAGTGTCGCGCGCGGCCATCCAAGCGCGTCCAGCATCGCCAGCACCTCGTCGATCGAATCGATGTGGTGGTACCAGCAGCCGTCGGGCAGGTGATCCGAACGTCCGTGACCCGCGAAGTCGATGGCAACCAGTTCCACCGCGGGCAGCAGCTCCGCCAGGCGCGAGAACGAGGCGGCGTTGTCGAGCCAGCCGTGCAGCGCGAGCACCCGCGTGACTTCCGGGCCCGTTGCGGGATCGGTGAAGCCTTCGACCGGATTGTCCGTACGGCGCCAGACGAGCGCGGCGATCCTGCGGCCATGCACCGAAAGCTCGATTTCGTGGGGGGCGCCGGACGTCGTCATGCGCCACTTCCTGCCGAGACCAGTTCCGCTTCCTGCCACTCGCCGAGCTCTCGCCGGATCAGGGCGGTCAACGCGTCGATGTGCGCCGGCGAGTCGTTGAGACAGGGCACGCAGCGGAGCGCCTTGCCACCGGCGTGGAGGAAACCGTCACGATTCATGATCGCAATCTCTTCGAGCGTCTCGAGACAGTCCACGGCGAACCCCGGACACGCGACGTCGACGGTCCCGATGCCGTCTGCGCCCATTTCCCGAAGCGTCGCGTCGGTATACGGCGCGAGCCACTGGGCGCGGCCGAGTCTCGACTGGAAGGTCAGCGGCGCAAACGCCGCGTCCACGCCGAGCCGAAGGCGGAGCGCCGCGGCACTGGCCTCGCACTGCAGCCGGTAGGGATCGCCTGCGCGATCGAAAGCCGCGGGAATGCCGTGGAAACTCAGCAGCAGGCGCTCGCCCCGACCGTGCATCCGCCAGTGCTCCCGGATCGATTCGGCGACGGCATCCAGCCAGCCCGGGTCGAGGGCGTAGTCGCGCACGAAGTGCAGCGCAGGCTGGTCGCGCCAGTTCATGAGCTCGCGCGCGCAGGCGTCGAATGTCGAGGCGGTCGTGGTCGCGGAATACTGCGGATACAGGGGCAGCACCAGCAACCGCGTGCATCCGGCGGCGCGCAGATCGCGCATCACCGAGGCGACGGCGGGCTCGCCGTACCGCATCGCCATGCGCACGTCGACCGGGGTGTCGGAGCCGCTGCCGAAGGCGCGGGCGACACCGGCGACAAGGCGCTCGGTGAACACCTTGAGCGGGGATCCCGTGGGCGTCCAGATGCTCGCGTAGGCGCGCGCCGAGCGGCCGCCACGAAACGGCAGGATCACGAAATGCAGCAGCGGGCACCACAACCAGCGCGACAGTTCAACCACGCGGTGGTCGTGCAGAAACTCCGCCAGAAACCTGCGGACGGCGCGGGGTGTGGGCGCCGTGGGCGTGCCGAGATTGACCATCAGCACGCCGGTGCGGGGCGACCGCGCAAGGGGTGGAAGCGGGGCGCTCGACGGAACCTCTTTCATGGCAGATGCTCTCGTCGTGGTTGCGGTGTCGCGGGAAAGGGCAGAGTGCCCGGTGCCCGGCGCCGCGCCCAGCCCACGCCCGGCGTGGGCCGCAGGAAGATGGCCGCGCGCATTGGGTGCTGATAGGATCGGGCGCTCGGGCGTGCCCCGAGCTGGATTATCACAAGAAAACTCCGCCGGATCGCGGGGTACGCGCCAAGCGCCGGATGCGCACGAACGGATTGAACGACCGATGCACCTGCCGCTGCACCACATCGCCCGGAGGCTTGCCCTCGCTTGCGCGATCCTGTTTCCCGTGTGGACGCAGGCGGCGCCGCTCGCCTACGTGAGTTCGTTCGATCGACTTTATCGCGTGGACCTCGGCACCGGCCAGCAGACCCTGGTCGGCGATTTCAGGCTCGCCACCAACCAGCCCGTTTTCGACGTGGAAGGCCTCGCCTTCTCGCCCGATGGTTTCCTGTACGCGGTTTCGGATGCAAGCGAAGTGCTCCTGCGTGTCGATCCGGCCACCGGGATCGGCACGGCGATCGGCAACCTCGGACTTGCGGGGCAGGGCACCGGGTCCGGCAACAACCTCGATTTCGGTTTGAGCTTCACCTGCGACGGAAAACTGTGGTTGTCCGCTGAAACCGCTGCGCGCCTCTGGGAAGTGGATCCCGCGACCGCGGCGACGCGCAATGTCGGCGCGCTCGGCGCGAAAGTCACGGGACTCGCAGGTCGCGGGCTCGAGCTCTTCGGCATCGGCGCCAGCGGCGACGAACGCCTCTATCGCATCGACACCGCGAGCGGCGCCGCGACTGCCATCGGCAGCGGACTGGGTGCCGGCATCCGGTTCGACGACGGCGGCCTGGATTTCGACGCCGACGGCGTGCTCTGGGCGGTATTGGATTACCGCCCGACCCAACCCAATCGCGCCAGCGATCTCGCGCGGATCAACCTCGATTCGGGACTCGCGACGCTGACGGGCGGCGCGATCGCCGACGATGGCGAAGGCCTCGCGATCGCGCCGCCGACCTGTTCGCCCACTGGGCCGCCGCCGGGTGGCTTTGGCGCCTCGAACGTGCCGGCGAGCGATATTCCCACCCAGGCATTGCTCGCATTGCTGGTCGCAGCGCTCGGCGGCCTTGCCTTGAGAATGCAGCGCCGCGGCTGATCGGTGCTCGCCACGCGCACGCAACGCTTGAAACTTTCGCGCGTCCCTCCCGCTCCAACAGGCACGACTCCGCAACGCGGCGCCCGGCATCGAGTTCCCGACAGGGTTCGAGCCGATGGAAGGATCCGGCACGCCCTTGATCGACCCTGCATTCGCGCAATCCGGGAATCCACCATGTCGCAGCAACCGATGACGCACCTTCCTTCCCTGCGGGTGACCGCAACGCCCGGGCGCATGCGCATGCCCGGCACGTGGCGATCGTCCCTGGCGAACGCGCTCGTCGTGATCGCGGGTTCGCTGTTGCTACTGGCACCCGTGACGGCACAGGCGAGCCGCGAGTCCGAGATCGCAGCGAAGGCGGTCGAGGTCCTGCACAACAGCATGGACACGCCCGATCATCGCATTCCCGACTCGTTGCTCCGCGACGCGGAGGCGATCGCGATCGTGCCGGGTGTCGTCAAGGCCGGGCTCGTGTTCGGTGGTCGCCACGGTCGCGGCATGCTGTCGGTGCGCATGCGCGATGGGACCTGGTCCAACCCCATCTTCATTTCACTGACAGGTGGATCGGTAGGGTTCCAGGCCGGTGTCGAGTCCACCGACGTGGTGCTCGTGTTCCGGACGCGCCGGGGCGTCGATTCGATCGTCAACGGCAAGTTCACGCTGGGGGCCGATGCGTCGGTGGCCGCCGGCCCGGTGGGCAGGACTGCCAGCATGTCCACGGACCAGAAGCTCGAGGCCGAGATTTATTCCTACTCGCGGACACGCGGCCTGTTCGCCGGCGTCGCACTCGACGGCTCGGTGCTCCGGGTGCGGGAGCGCAGCAACGAACGGGTGTACGGCCGCGATGTCACGCCCCGGCGCATTCTCGAGGGCGGCACGCGGGGTACGCCGCCCGAGGTTGTGGCATTCCGTGACCTGCTCGAGGAATCGACCGCACGCTGATCGTGGGCTGCCTTCACGTCCCGGCGGCGGACCGGGAAGGGGACCCCGCGTCGGCGCGGCCGCACGCGCTGCGTTATTCTCGACGTCTCACGTTGATCTGGAGTTTCCCATGGGCGCTTGGAGCATCTGGCACTGGGTGATCGTGCTGCTGGTCGTGGTGCTGGTATTCGGTTCGAGCAAGCTCGGCAACCTCGGCGGCGACCTCGGTCGCGCGCTGCGCGGTTTCAAGAAGGGCATGAGCGACGACGAGGACAAGAACTCGCAGCTGCGGGCCGATCCACCGCCACCGCCCCCGCCGCCCGAGCCTTCTGCGGAATCAACGCCCGACCCCGCTCGCGATCGCGTGGAACGCTGAGTCCTCCCGACAACGACGAAGACGGCACGACCCTTCCATGTTCGACGTCAGCTTCTTCGAGCTGGCGGTCATCGGCCTGATTGCGCTGATCGCGCTCGGTCCCGAGCGGCTGCCGGGCGCCGCACGCACACTGGGTGCCCTGCTTCGGCGCGCGCGCGCGAGCTGGTTCAACCTCAAGAGCGAGCTCGAACGCGAAATCGATGCG
>JBGTIG010000452.1:0-4383 GCA_041745755.1 Lysobacterales bacterium | reverse complement strand
GCCCTCGCGCGCGGCGAAGGCATCGACGCCGCTGCCGTCGTTCCGGTGTACCTGCGCAACGACGTCGCCCGGACGCTCGCCCAGCGCGCCGCGGGGGCCCGGGACGCCGGACATTGACGACGTTCCCGGTTAGGGAAGGTCTGATCAAGTCATCCTGACTTGCCAGACCGGCGCCGAGTTCGGCGCAGGTCCGAACCCGGCTCCCACGAATCATTCGCTTATCGATTGATTCGTGGCGATGCGTCCCTGTATCGCGGAACCTCCGAACCTTGTTCAGAGGTTCCCTACAGGAGCAGCGCGGTGCCGAGCCCGAGGAATGCCAGGAAGCCGATCACGTCGGTGATGGTCGTCAGCACCACGCCGCCCGCAAGCGCCGGATCGATGCGCATGCGCTTGAGCATCAGGGGCACCAGCACGCCCGCAAGCGCGGCGACGAAGTGGTTGATCGCGATGGCGGCGCCGATCACCAGGGAGATCGCCGGATCGCGGAACCAGATCCAGGACAAGATGGCCACCACGATCGACATCAGCAGCCCGTTGACCGCGCCGACCAGCAGTTCCTTGCCGAGCAGCGCGCGCAGATTGCCGAAACCCACCTGCCCGAGAGCGAGCGCACGCACCATCAATGTCAGCGTCTGCGTGCCGGCGACTCCGCCCATGCTCGCCACGATCGGCATGAGCACCGCCAGCGCCACGATCTTCTCGAGCGTGGCCTCGAAGCGCCCGATCACCAGCGCGGCGAGGAACGCGGTGACGAGGTTGGCGCTGAGCCAGAGCAGCCGGCGCCGGGATGCACGCGCCACCGGTGCGAAAAGATCCTCCTCCTCGTCGAGGCCGGCGGCACCCATGGCCTGGTGCTCGGCCTGCTCGCGGATGAGGTCGACGACGTCGTCGATGGTGATGCGCCCGAGCAGGACGTTGGCATCGTCGACTACGGGGGCCGAAAGCCAGTCGTGGTCGGCGAACTGCCGTGCGACCGACTGCGCATGCTCCTCCGCGTGGATGGCGG
This sequence comes from Lysobacterales bacterium, assembly GCA_041745755.1. Classification (GTDB taxonomy): domain Bacteria; phylum Pseudomonadota; class Gammaproteobacteria; order Xanthomonadales; family Ahniellaceae; genus JBBQNY01. Next base: position 3,374 of record JBGTIG010000452.1, on the reverse strand, counting down.
GCTGGGCGTCGTCGAGCAGCGTATTGACCAGCGTGTCGCTGTCGGCGGTGACGAGGGTCGCGAGCGAGATGTGACCCAGGTACTGGCGGCGCCGACTCACCACGTAGAGATGGTCGGTGTGTTCGGGAATCTCCCCGCGCAGTCGCAAATAGCGCAGCACCACGTCGATCGAGACGTCGCCCCGGACGGTGACGACATCCGGGTTCATCAGACGCCCGGCACTGTCCTCGTCATACGACAGCACCTGCTCCAGACGATCGCGATCCGTGCGATCCATCGACTTCAGCACCTCGTCGATGAGATGCGGCGGGAGGTCCTCGACCAGGTCGGCCAGGTCATCGATGTCGAGGGACCCGGCTGCGTTCCGCAGTTCCTCGGTGTCCATGTCCTGGATCAGGCTTTCGCGGACCTCGTCACCGACATGGACGAGTACTTCGCCATCGTCCTCGGGATCCACCAGCCCCCAGACCACCAGCCGCTTGTCCAGTGGCAGCGACTCCAGCAGATTGCCGATCTCGGCGGCTTCCAGCGTGTTGACGAGACGCCGCACGGGGCCCAGGCGTCCGGACTCGAGCGCCTGGCTCAGCGTCTTCAGCTGCTGCGCCGTGCGGTCGTAGTTGCGAGGGTCGGCCATGGCGCTAGCTCCGGAGCGCGCGCGCCGCGCGCCTCGCGAAATGGAACATGCGCCCGAGGCGGCTGCTGCGAAGGGCCCGGTTCGCGCTTTCGAGCTCCGCGCCCAGGCTGGCAAGATCCCGGTACAGGCGCTGCGTGTGCTGGTCGCGGCGCGCAAGCAGGATGCGCAGTTCCTCGAGGTGCACTTCCTCGAGCGTCAGCCCGGGGCGGAAGTGCTCCGGCAGGGGCCGGTCGACGTAGATCGTCGAGTGCGGATCCACCCGCTCCCCGGGGGCTGGCTCCCGCGTGTAGAAGTACAGGGCGATCGACTTCCGCGACACTTCGGGCCGATCCGCCGGCACCGCAATGCGGGCGAACCCGTGCCACGAGATTTCGTTGGTCTCGAAGATCACGCAGCGATTGAAAGCGGGCCCGACGAGCGTTACTTCGTCGTCGGGGCTGCGCGGATCGGAATGCAGCTCGAGGCTGCCGCCCCAGTCGCGGGCCCACTCGCGGTTGAGGTAGACGATGAGATTGAGACGCCGATGCCAGGGCTCCAGCGGATGGCGATTGAAATCGACGTGCGGATCGAGTTCCTGGCCGCTGCGATTCTCGTGGGTGCCCCCGCCGAAATAGTGCGGGTCGTACAGGAGGCCGGAAATCGAAGTCACGCGGCCGATGAGATCGAGGAAGTCCCGGGACTTCACCAGGTCATCGAGCGTCCGGAACGACGCCCCCAGCTGGCGAATCCGTTCCACCGTGGACTTGTTGCCGAGCGTGCCCGCCTCGTTGCGGGCGTTGCCCACCTCGAAGCCGGGAAAGTCCTCGTGCAACCGTTCGACGAAATCGCCGCGCAGGAACTGGTCGATGACGATGTGCCGGAACGGGCGTGCGTGCCTGAAGCGGGCAGCGAGGGCATCGACGTCACCCAGCACGTGGGAGGCGATCGATCGATCGACCGCGGCGCGGCTCATGCCATGGCCTCCATCACTGCGTCGATCGCGCCGCGATCCCTGCAGGCCAGCAGCGCAGGCAGTCGTTGCCTCAGATGCACCGGAGAGAGCTCGCGCAGCGCCGCCCGAACCTCGAGCAGCGCGGACACGCGCACGCTGAAATCGCTGAGGCCGAGTGCCAGCAGCAAGGGCAGGTATCGGCTATCGCCCGCGAGTTCCCCACAGAGCGTCACGGGCTTGTCGGCGTCGCGCGCTGCCTGTACCACCCGCGCGACCAGGCGCAGGACCGCAGGATGCAGGGGGTCGTAGGAGCCGTTGACTCCGTCGTTGTCACGGTCGGCGGCGAGCAGGTACTGCACGAGATCGTTGCTGCCGATCGCAAGGAAATCGAGTTCGGTCAGGAGATCCTCGGCGATGAGAGCGGCAGCCGGCACCTCGATCATGCCGCCGAGCGCCACTTCGTCGCCGATGTCGACACCGTCGACCTGCAGGAGCGTGCGGCAGGTTTCCATGAGTCCGCGCGCGGCGCGCGCTTCCTCGACGCTTCCGAGCATCGGCAGGAGGATGCGTACCGGACCGTACTGCGCGGCGCGCAGCATCGCCCGCAGCTGGGCAACGAACAAGGGACGCCGGGCCAGCGACCAGCGCACCCCACGCAGGCCGAGTGCAGGATTGGGTTCAGGCGCAAGATCGAGAGCCGGGGTCGCCTTGTCGGCGCCGAGGTCGAGCGTGCGCAGGGTCACCGGCTTGCCGCCCATCGCCACCACGGCGTCGCGGTATACGCGGAACTGCACTTCCTCGTCGGGCAACTCCCCGTCGCTCAGGAACAGGAATTCCGTGCGGAAGAGTCCGACACCCGACGCGCCGAGCCGCCGGGCCTCCGCAATCTCGGCGGGGCGCTCCGCGTTGACCTCCAGCACCACCAGGCTGCCGTCCGCGGTCACCGTCTCCGCGCCGCGAAGCCGCGCCCGTTCGCGCTTGCTGCGCTGCGCCTCGCGCTGGTACTGGCGCAGGCGTTTTAGATCGAACGCGTCCGGATTCACGACGATGCGGCCGTTGTCGGCGTCGAGCAGCAGCAGATCGCCGTGGTGCAACTGCGCCAGCGCGTCGTGCACACCGCAGGCCATCGGCGCATACAGGCTGCGCGCCATGATGGCGCTGTGGGCAAAGGTGTTGCCGCCGACCGTGACAAAGCCGAGCGTGCCCTGCTCGTACAACCTCATGAGTTCCGCCGGCCCGATCATCTCCGCGACCAGCAGTTCGCCGAGCGGGGTGTCGGCGCGCCCGGCAGGCGCGACCGCGGTTGCCTCGCCGCGCTTGAGCGCCGCGTACAGTCTTGCCGTGAGCTGATCCAGGTCGTCGCGTCGCGCCCGGAGGTAGGGATCCTCGATCTGGTCGAATGCCGCCGCGAGCTTGTCGCGTTCGTACTTGAGAGCGGTGGCCGCACGGATGCGCTCGTCGCTGATGCGTGCGCGGATGGCTCCCGTGAACTCCGGATCGTCCAGGATCTGCGCGTGCGCATCGATGAACTCGCCCAACTCCTCCACCAGCGCCTGCGGGATGCGCGCGCGCACGCGCTGCAACTGTGCATGCGACTTGGCAACGGCCTCGTCGAACAGCACGGACTCGGCAGCCGCCTCGTCGGCCGTCAGGACGCTGGGATCAACCTCGAAGCGGAGCGGATACACGAGCCGCGCGCGACCGAGCGCCATGCCGCGCGAGGCCATCGTGCCATGCAGCTCAAACCGGCCGGGCACTGGCGTTCTCGAAACCGTCGGCGAATGCCGCAACCAGCGCCGCCAGTGCGCC
>JBGTIG010000451.1:0-3005 GCA_041745755.1 Lysobacterales bacterium | reverse complement strand
GCTGTGCCTCGACGTGGATGCGCGCAAGATCGCGATGCTGAATGCGGGGGAGGTGCCGATCCACGAGCCCGGCCTTGCGCCGCTCGTGGAGCGCAACGTTGCGGCGGGCCGGCTGGCGTTCACGACGGATACCGACGCGGCGATTGCACACGGGCAGCTCCTGTTCATCGCCGTCGGCACGCCGCCGGACGAGGATGGGTCGGCGGACATGCGGCACGTGCTCGATGCCGCGCGGGACATCGGCCGCCGCATGCAGGAATGGAAGGTCGTCGTCGACAAGTCGACGGTGCCGGTTGGCACCGCCGATCGGGTGAGCGTCGCGATCGGCGAGGAGCTCGCCAGGCGCGACGTCCGGATCCCGTTCGCCGTGGCGAGCAACCCGGAATTCCTGAAGGAGGGGGCTGCCGTCGAGGACTTCATGCGTCCCGACCGGATCATCATCGGCGCCGAAGACGCGCGCGCGATCGCGGCGCTGCGCGCGGTGTACGCGCCGTTCCAGCGCAACCACCAGCGGCTGATGGTGATGGACGTGCGTTCGGCGGAGCTCACCAAGTACGCTGCGAACGCGATGCTCGCGACGCGCATCTCGTTCATGAACGAGCTCGCGAACCTCGCGGACCGGCTGGGCTGCGACATCGAGGCGGTGCGCCAGGGGATCGGCAGCGACCCGCGCATCGGCTGGCACTTCCTCTATCCCGGCGTCGGCTACGGCGGCAGCTGCTTTCCCAAGGACGTGAAGGCGCTGCGCTTCACCGCCGCTCAGCACGACGTGGCGTTGCGCGTGCTGGGTGCGGTCGAGGCGGCGAACGAGGCGCAGAAGAACGTGCTGGTGGACAAGATCGTCGCGCGGATCGGCGAAGACCTCGCCGGCCGCCGTTTCGCCGTGTGGGGCCTCGCGTTCAAGCCCGACACCGACGACATGCGCGATGCGCCGTCACGCACGATCCTCATGGCGCTCGCGCAACGCGGCGCGAGCGTCGTCGCCTACGATCCGGTGGCGATGGAAGAGGCGGCGCGCGCGTTCGGGAACGCGCCGTGGCTCGCGTATGCGCCTACGCCGATGGCGGCGCTCGAAGGCGCGGACGCGCTCGTGGTCGTCACCGAATGGAAGGAGTTCCGCAGCCCGGACTTCGCGGCGATCCGCGCGGCGCTGAAGCTGCCGGTGGTCTTCGACGGCCGCAACCTCTACGATCCGGCGCAGGTGCGCGCTGCGGGTCTCGAGCACTTCGCGATCGGGCGACGCTGACCAGGAGGTCCGCATGACCGCAGCCGCACACGAGGCACCTTGATGCCCCTATGGTGCCAACGGTGTAAACGCCAGCGCGCAGGCCTCGTCGTTCCCGACCAGTTGCGATCCGAAGGTGCAACCGACGTTCGAGCGTGCCGTGGCCATGCTGCATTCCTTCTGGTTTTCGGAAGGGGAGAAGGCGTTCCGCCACGTGCTCGAGGACGACCCTCAATGCGCGATCGCCACGTGGGGAATCGCTTCCATACTCATGTCGAATCCGCTGGCCGGACAGGGCGCATCGCCGAAAGGCGCGGAGCAGGCGCAGGCGGCGATCGATGAGGGACGCCGCATCGGCGCGAAGACCGCGCGGAGCGCGACTACATCGAAGCCGTCGCGGCCTACTAGCTAGGGCATGGTGCTCGCGGCGTCGGGCGAAGACGCGGGCATCTTCATTCTCTCCCCCGACACCGGTGCAAAGCCGGGTATGCGCGTCAAATGAATTATCCCCAGACCGGACCCAACGCGGTTGGGTCCACAAGGCGGCCAACACCCTCAATGCGCTGCCCAAGTCGCTGCAGTCGAAGGCCAAGGCAGCGCTCCATGAGATCTGAATGGCGCCACACGCACCGAGGCGCTGACCGCCTTCCATAAAATAGCGTGATCACAGCACAATCGATTACCGTGCTCATGCTCAACGCGCGATAATCGCCCGATCAGGAGGGAATCGGACATGCGCATACTAATCGTAGAGGACGATATCGGTATCGCGAGCAATCTCCACGACTATCTGGAGTCCCGGGGGCACGCGGTCGAGTCGGCGACCGACGGACTGACGGGCTACCGGATGGCGGTGGCGCAGGAATTCGATGCGATGGTGCTTGATGTGCGCCTGCCGAGGCTCTCTGGACTCGATCTTTGTCGGCGCCTGCGGGCGGAAGCCGAGCTCGACACTCCGGTGCTGATGCTGACTGCGATGGTCTCGCTCGACGACAAGCTGAGCGGCTTTGCCTCCGGGGCGGACGATTATCTGGTGAAACCCTATTCGCTGCGCGAGGTGGAAGCGCGGCTGCTTGCGCTCGCCAAGCGGCACAAGGGGCAGGTCATCCAGCACCGGCTCAGTGTTGGGGACCTGGTCTACGATCCCGACCGTCTGATCGTCACGCACGGCGGCGAGCCGGTGCGGCTGCCGCCGAAGTGCATCCGCATCCTCGCCGCCATGATGCAGAGCCCCAACCGGGTGTTCAGGCGCGGCGAGCTCGAAGCGATCGCCTGGGGCGGCGAACTGGCCACGAGCGAAACGCTGCGCGCGCACATGCACCTCCTCAGACGGGCGCTCGCGCGCGATGGGCAGGCAAACCCGATTGAGACGGTGCACAGCGTCGGTTACCGTCTGGCGGCGCGCGAGCAGCCGCCCGTGGGGTGAGGCGCGGCCGCGGCTCGCATTCGCCGTCCAGCCCGCTATCTCCATGGCGACCGCACTGCGTTACACCCTGAAGCGCAGGTTCGCCATGCATCTCGCGGCGTTCGGCCTTCTTTGCGCCGGAGCGCTGTCGGTCACCGTGTACCTCGTGACCCAACGGCAGGAGAGCGCCTTAATCGATCGGATCGTGGATGACCGGATGGGCGCGCTGGTCAAGGAACTCGCGGCGGGAGGCGCGCATCCTCCGCGCCGCGGCGAAAACGCTTGGGGCTATGTCGTGCGCGGGCCCCCCGATCGGGAGGGTCTGCCCACGCGGCTGCGCGACCTCGCCCCGGGCAGGCACGCGGTCTCAACCGG
>JBGTIG010000450.1:0-2915 GCA_041745755.1 Lysobacterales bacterium | reverse complement strand
CACCGGTCGGTACCGGGCTCTCGCCGACAGCTGCGGCGACCGCCAGGTCGCCATCGCCGGCACCAGCGCACGCACCGCCTGCCGCCAACCCCCACCCGGTCGTCGGCCCACGCAAACGCTCGAAGGTGAATCCGCACCGGTTGTCGCGCGTGGAGGGCGAGATCGCGGAATTGACGCGCGAGATTGCCGCGATGGACGGGGAACTTGCGTCGCCGGCCCTGTATACGGACGGGAAGTCGCGCGCAACCGAACTGCTGGCATCGCGCGAAACGCTGGCGAAGCGGCTCGCGGCCGCCGAATCGGAGCTGCTCGATCTCTACGAAGCCGACGCCGCGTGATGCCGGGCATTGCGGCGTGACGTGACCTGTCGCTTGAAGAAGCCCCACGCGCCCCAATCCCGCACAGTGCGCACATTCCCTCGCGCGCGAATCCTGAAGAGCCTCCCTCCATGCCGATCTACGCGTTCGCCTGCCAGGCCTGCGGTCATGCCTTCGACAACCTGCAGAAGATGTCGGATCCCGATCCCGCGACCTGCCCGGCGTGCGGTGCCGCGCAGGTGAAGCGCCAGCTGACGGCGCCCTCGTTCCGTCTCGCCGGCGCAGGGTGGTACGAAACCGACTTCAAGAAAGACGGCGACCGCAAGCGCAACATCGCCGGAGAAGGCGGGGAGTCCAAGCCCGCCGAAGCCCCATCCCCCGCTGCGGACTCCCAGGCCAAACCGGAAGCGGCCGCAAAAGGCGCGGCCGCACCCGTCAAGGATCCGGGCGGCGCTCGGGAAGCGAAAAAATCCGACGCCAGGGCCCCGGGCAAATCGAAAAGTCCCCCGGTCCCGCCCACCCCCGTCGCGCGGGAGTGAGCGCGTGCACGCGGCACCCCGAGGTACACGCAACCGCGAACGCGGCCGCACATCCGCCACGACGTCGCCCCGCGTGGGAACGGTATCCGGGCGTCTGCAGCCACGGGTCGCGGAACACTTGCCAGTAGACTGCGCGGCCTCGCACGGGCACTCCGGTCCGCTGCGATTCTCGAGCGAAGGCGATGCGTAGTCATTTCTGCGGGCTGGTGGACGAGCGCCTGATTGACGAATCCGTGACGCTGTGCGGCTGGGTCGACGTACAGCGCAATCTCGGCGGCGTCTGCTTCGTCGATCTGCGCGACCACGAGGGTATCGTCCAGATCGTCGTCGCGCCGGATCAACGCGACGTCTTCGCCGTCGCGGCCAGTCTCGGCTACGAGGACTGCATCCGCGTGAGCGGGACCGTGCGCGCGCGCCACGCGGTCAATGACAAGCTGAAATCAGGCCAGGTCGAGATCGTCGCGGACGCGATCGAGGTGCTGAACAAGGCGGCGCCGCTGCCGTTCCACGCGCACGAGAATCCGGGCGAGGAGATCCGCCTCAGGTATCGCTACCTGGACCTGCGTCGCCCCGAGATGCAGGCAATGATGCGCAAGCGCATCGCGCTGGTGCAGGCGCTGCGCCGGTGGCTCGATGCGCGCGGGTTCCAGGATCTGGAAACGCCGATCCTCACCAAGGCGACGCCGGAGGGCGCCCGGGATTTCCTGGTGCCAGCGCGCATGCACCCGGGCGAGTTCTATGCCCTGCCGCAGTCGCCACAGCTGTTCAAGCAGATCCTCATGGTCGCCGGCTTCGATCGCTACTACCAGATCGCGCGCTGCTTCCGCGACGAGGCGCTGCGCGCCGACCGCCAGCTTGAGTTCACCCAGCTCGACATGGAGTTCGCGTGGGTCTCGGAGCGCGACGTGCAGGACACGGTCGAGGCAATGGTGCGCGATGTGTACCGCGAAGTCGCGAACGTCGAACTGGCGAATCCGTTCCCGCGCCTGACCCATGCCGAGGCCATGCGCCGGTTCGGTTCGGACAAACCCGACCTGCGCATCGATCTCGAACTCGTCGACGTCGCCGATCACGTCAAGTCGAGCGAGTTCAAGGTCTTCGCCGATTGGGCCAACGCCGACGGCGGCCGGGTTGCGGCGCTGCGCGTTCCCGGCGGGGCGAAGCTCTCGCGCAAGCAGATCGACGACTACGCGGCCCATGCGGCGAAGTTCGGCGCGAAGGGCCTCGCCTGGATGAAGGTCGAGGATGCTTCGAAGGGTCGCGAGGGCATCGCGTCGCCCATCGCGAAGTTCCTGGACGATGCAACGCTTGCCGCATTGCTCGCGTCCAGCGGTGCGGGCAGCGGCGATGCGGTGTTCTTCGGTGCCGGCCCCTACAACACGGTGTGCGACTTCATGGGCGCGCTCAGGATCCAGGTGGCACGCGACGCCGGGCTCGTTGCCGAAAGCTGGGCACCGCTCTGGGTGACCGAATTCCCCATGTTCGAGTGGGACGACGAGGCGGAACGCTACGTTGCGCTCCACCACCCGTTCACCGCGCCTGCGGTCGATGACATCTCCTCGCTGCGCGCGAATGCGCGCACGGCGGTCTCGCGCGGCTACGACATGGTGCTCAATGGCAACGAGATCGGCGGCGGCTCGATCCGCATCCATCGCTCTGACATGCAGAGTGCGGTATTCGACCTGCTCGGCATCGGAGCGCAGGAGCAGCAGGCCAAGTTCGGCTTCCTGCTGGAGGCACTCGACTACGGCGCGCCACCACACGGTGGCATCGCGTTCGGCATCGACCGCATGGCCGCCCTGCTTGCGGGCACCGACTCGATCCGCGACGTGATCGCCTTTCCCAAGACCACCACCGCGCAGTGCCTCATGACCGGCGCGCCGTCGCCCATCGCCGACGAGCAGCTCGCCGAGGTGCACGTCGCCGTGCGCCCGCGTTCTCCCGCACGCAACTCCTGAGTCTCCCGGCCATGCGCCCGCCTGCGCTCGCGCTGTCCCCTGCAAGCCCCCCGTGCCGCGCGCGCGGGTGAGCGGCTCTGGCTCCGTGAGCGCTGCCCCGC
>JBGTIG010000449.1:0-1559 GCA_041745755.1 Lysobacterales bacterium | reverse complement strand
CCGCCGGCAACGCCCTGCGCGCGGCCGCAGGCGGCGCCGTGGCGGTTGCGCGCGATGAATTGACCGAGGGTGGGGATCAGGTTCGGGATTCCCTGACGGGCGCGGGTGACGCGACCCGCCAGGCGGCGTTGACGGCCAAGTTGAGCGCGGAGGACCGCGTGGACGATCTGGTCGCACAAGGCCGGCAGATGATGCGCACTGCCGAGGATTTCGTGCGCGAACGTCCTGTCGCCTCGCTCGGCATCGCGGTCGCAACCGGTTACGTGGTGGCGCGACTGCTGCGTCGGCGCCGTCGCGACTGACAGGGTACTGTCCTGCGGATGGCCGAACTACCTCCAACCGAGCCGCAGGACGAACGCGATCTGCTCGACGACGTGCGCGAAATCGCGCATGGCGCGATCGGCGTTTCGCGCAGCACGCGGCAGGCGCTCGAGGATCTTTCCGCGCTCGCGAACGCCGACTGGCGCCTGGCCCGCGGCGCGCTCACGCGATTTTTCCTGTTCGCGGTGTTCGCTGCCGTACTCGCCGGCACCGCGTGGATGCTGCTGATGACACTGGCGATCTACGCGTTGATCGCCGCAGGCTTCGGCTGGTGGGTGGCGCTGGCGGTGCCCTGCGCAGTCAGCATTTTCATCGCAGCTGTGTTTGGCTGGCTCGCATACCAGCGCCTCATGCTCGCGGGCATGGACACGACCTGGCGACAGCTCGTGCTGATGTTCAAGAAGACAAAAGGTTTCGAGAAGGAGCGCGCCGACCGTGCGGCACGATAGACCCACGCTTACCCGCTGCGGCTGCGTACGGACTTTCGGTTGCGACCATGCGCCTCGATAGGCTCAGGCGCGATGTGGCGCTGGCGGAGGCCAACCTGGTCAATCGTCGCAGTCTCGCGCTGGCCGACGCCAAACGGCTCGCCGTCGCTGCGCGCGCGGCCGCCACACCACTGCGCATCGGTATCGGCGGCGCCGCGCTCGGTTACCTCATCGGTCGCGGCGGCACGCGTTCGGCGATCGGAAACCAGACGCTCGCGGCTGCCATCTCATCGACCATCGGCCTCGTGGGAGCAGTGGTGAAGCAGGTCCGGGGGAAGGGCGGAGGCGCGCGCACCGGCGTCGCCGGGGATCACGACGGGGATCCGGACGCGGACTCCTGAGGCAGGTCTCAAGGGGTCCTTCCCGGACCTGCCATTCCGCGCGGGGTTCGGCGCAGGTCGGAACCTGCCTCCCGCAAATGTCTCGCTCGCTTGATCCAGACGACGGGTCGTCCCGCACTCCTCGCAGACTTCGCGGCGGAGCCGGCAGCCACTCAGCCGGCGACGAGTTCGACCCGCGCGAAGTTGCGTTTGCCGATCTGCAGGAGCCCGGTGAAGCCCGGCGCGAACTCGCGCGTGGCATCCTCGACGACCGCGCCGTCGATCCGTACTGCGCGCTCGCGGAGCTTGCGGCTCGCGTCGGAGTTGCTGGCGGCGAGTCCCGCAGCGACCAGCAACGCCGGCAGTCGTAACCCTTCCGCGCCAACCGCAATCCGGTTGAGCGGCACCTGCGCGGTGTCGCCTTCGCCAC
>JBGTIG010000448.1:0-6441 GCA_041745755.1 Lysobacterales bacterium | reverse complement strand
TGGGCGGGCCCAACCCAAGAGTGGGCTAAAGCGTTGCATTAGGCTGCGCGCAACGTGCGGTCTAACAATTTCGGGGGAGTCAGGGGTCAGGGGGAGTAAGGGGTCAAGTCTTGTATTGCGACATGGCAAGTCCGAGGAGTCCGGGGTGAAGTCTTGACAGGAGTCAGGGGTCAAGTCTTGCAGGAGTTAGGGGTCAAGCAGGAGTTAGGGGTCAAGTCTTGTATTGCCACATGCACGACGCGACGTCTCCCTGGCGTGATTCGCCAAACGTCGTTCAATCCTCGGTGCACATGCGGCCGAAGAGTTCAGGGTGTCAATACAAGACCTGACCCCAGGCGGTGCACATGCGGCCGAAGAGTTCAGCGTGTCAATACAAGACCTGACCCCAGGCGGTGCATGTCAATACAAGACCTGACCCCAGGCGGTGCACAGGCGGTGCATGTCAATACAAGACCTGACCCCAGGCGGTGCATCGGGTAACAGAGTCAAGAGGGTCCTGGGGCTTTTGCATGGCAGGGGGCTGCGGCGCATCAAGGGCCCTCGAACGAGTCGGCAAAGATGACTGGCGAGGCGTCGCGGTCGTAGGCGCCGATGTCGTACGGGGGTGCGCCGCGCGGTACGCCGCGGATGTCGTCGGCAGGTGCTTCGGCCGCCAGCGCCTGCGTGATGCCGCCGCCGTTCGCAGCGGGGCGGCCGTATTGCTCGACGATGCCGAGAAACGCAGCGCGAATCGTCGCGTAACCGCCGTTGAACTGATTGCTCGCGGGCATCCAGAAAGGCCGCTGCGCGCCCGCGTTCGATGGGAGTTGCGGATCGGCGAAGCGTGCCGCGGCGTCGTCGGAAGGGTTGATTTCTTCGGCCGGGTCTTCGGGCACGGCATTGGCGCCGTTGAAATAGAGATTGTTGTTGATCGTGAAATCCAGCGTGTCGGCGGGCGGCGTGTCGCTGAAGTCGTTTGCGGATCCCGCGCCGTCGGCGCCCATGGTGCCGGTCGGGTCTGACCACAGGTTGTTGTGAAAGAACACGTCGTCGACGACCGGGTTGCTGCCCTCGCGATTGAGCCGCATCGCGAACGCGTTGGCGGGCAGGTCGCCGACCACGGTATTGGCACGGAAGCGGATGTTGCGGCTGCCCTTGATCCCGAACGCCGCGCGCATGCGCACGGTGCCGTCGCCGAGCATGAGGCTGTTTTCTACCAGCGAGTCGAACGCCTCGAAGTTTGCCGTGCCGTCCTCGCCGAACAGCACGAAGTTGCTGCCGCTCGACCCGATCCAGCCGAGGAACACGTTGCGCCGGATGGTGACATTGCGCGAGCCAAGGTACTCGTCGTCTGTGCCGTTCGAATCCTTGACCACGATGAAGCTCGACGAGTCGGGCACGGCGCCGCCCGGAACCGGACGACCGCTGGCGGCGTAGTCGTTGAAGAACACGTTGTCTTCGATGACAACGCCATCGACCGAATTGACGTCGATATGCTCGTCGCTCGAGCCCTGGTTGTAGAACACGTTGCCCTGCACGAGGATTTCGCTCGCACCGTTGTTGATCTTGAGCACATCATTGTTGAAGCTGTCGTGCAGGATGTTGTCGCGGAACGTGATGCGCTGCGTCTCGGTTGCGAAGCCATCCTGCACCTGGATCACGACCGGTGCGCTGCCCGCGCCTGCGTGCGCGATGTCGAATCCCTCGATCGTGATCCCCGCGATGTCGGCGTTGTCGTTAAAGATCGTCAGCACCGTGGCGTCGTGGCGGAGCCGGGCCTGGTAGCGCTGCTCCGAGCGCACGGTGACGCCTTGCGCGAAGTTGCCGCGGATGCGGATACGGCCGTTGTACGTGCCCGCGCGCACCAGGATCAGGCTGCCGTCCGGCACGTTGTCCAGCGCAAAGGTGATGGTTGCCCACGGGCTGCCGGTGGTTCCGCCGCCCGGCACATCCACGCCGTTGGTCGCGACGTAGAACGTCTGCGCGTACGCAGGGGCCGCGCCCAGCGCGAGCCATGCGAGCAGCCCGGGGATCGTGAGATGACTCGCGTGGATCGCCATTTCGCCCCCTCCAGTCTCGCTATTTCGAGGCAGCCGAATGGTAGCGAAGTCGCGGCGCGGTGCGCGGATTCGCGGGTTTCTCTGCACTTCCATGACGCATGGCGCAGGTCCCGTTTCGCGGCGGGCGGCTTTGTGCGAGCCTGCCGCCATGGCGCGCACCATCTTCCTTTACGCATTGGCGCTCGCGGCGACCGTCGGCGTGCTCGAATGGATCGAGTATCGCCATGCCACGCGTGCCTTCAGCACGGAAATCTACGTGGCCTTGATTGCGGCGGGATTTGTGGCGCTGGGTGTCTGGGCCGGCATTCGACTCACCCCACGGCAAGCGCCGCCAGCGTTCCAGCGCAACGACGCAGGCGTCCGCTCGCTTGGACTGACCGCACGCGAGTGCGAGACGCTGGCGCTGCTCGCCTCGGGCCAGTCGCTCAAGGAAATGGCGCGCGTGCTGCGCGTGTCGCCGAACACCGTGAAGACCCACGTCGCGCGGATCTACGAGAAGCTCGAGGTGCGAAAGCGCGTCCACGCAATCGAAAAGGCGCGCTCGCTCTCGATCATTCCCTGACCTGATCTACTCGCCCGCGCGGGCGACTCGGGCGAAGTCACCCGTTCGGGCGATAGGCGCGGTCGCCCATTTACCGCAGAGTCCGTTCGCACTCCCGGAGGGGGTCGACGTTCCCGCGGCCGACTCGTCCGGACACGACAAACCAACGGAGGAGATGCGCCATGAAAAGGTACGTATTGACTTACGGATTGCTATCCGGGCTGGTGATCATCGCCACTATGGTGGCCGGGATCGCCTTCAGCGACCAGCAGGACTTCTTCAGCTCGGCCACCTTCGGCTACCTGGTGATGCTGGTCGCGCTCAGCTTCATCTTCGTGGGCGTTAAGCGCTTCCGCGACATCGAGCGCGGCGGCATCGTCAAATTCGGCCCGGCCTTTGGCGTCGGATTGGGCATTGCCGCTTTCGCCGGTGTCGCCTACGTGATCGGCTGGGAGACATACCTCGCCGCGACCGACTACAAGTTCATGGACGAGTACATCGCCGGCATCGTCAAGGCGCGGAAGGAAGCGGGTGTCTCCGTCGACGCGCTTGCGACGGAACTCGCGAAGCTGGAAGTGATGCGCGTGAACTACGCCAAGCTGTGGTTCCGTGTGCCCATGACCTTCCTCGAAATCTTTCCGGTCGGAGTGATCGTCTCGCTGGTGTCGGCGCTGCTGTTGCGCAATCCGAAATTGCTTCCGGCGCAACGTTGAAACCTTCCCTATTGACGCCCTTTGCCAGTATTGGAGGTCACGATGATTACACTCTACGGCTTCGGACGCGTTCATCCCGGTATGGTTGGCGAGGCGCGCGATCTGCGCGCGCAATGGGCGCTCGAGGAATCAGGGTTGCCCTATCGCGTCCATGCCCTCGACTACATCGCCGGGGAGCTCGACGGTGCGGCCTATGGCCGGCTCAGCTGTTTCCACCAGGTGCCGGTGATCGACGATGACGGTTTCATCGTCGGCGAGTCCGGCGCAGTGCTGCTCTACATTGCCGAGAAGTCTGGCAAGCTGATCCCGGCTGACTTCGCTGGACGCACACGTGTCGTGCAATGGTGCTTCGCCGCGCTCGCCACCGTGGAGCGGCCGCTGTTCGAAATCCAGATGATCGACGGCGGCATGGGCGGCGAGGGGGCTCGCGCGCGGCGGGCAGCGCTGGTCAAGGAAGCCCGTCGCCGGGCGCTCCCCGGGCTGGAGCAACGGCTCGACGGGCGCGAATGGATCGCTTGCGAGGCGTTCACGGTCGCCGACATTCTCCTCGCTACCGTGCTGCGCCAGGTCTGCAACACCGATCTCATCGAACCCTATCCGCGGCTCAAGGCCTACTACGCGAGGGCCCTGGCGCGCCCTGCGTGGCAGCGCACGTTGCGCCTTTGCGCCGAGCGGCAGGGCGTGACGGTGGCGGACATTCGTTGAGGATTCGCACCCGGCGGTTCACGCACACGGCGCTTGGCGGTCTTGCCCACGCGCGCAGAGCGCTGCTGCGGAGAACACCGATCCGCGAATCCGATTGATGGGGATCGTAGGGCCCATGGAAATATACGCAAAGCTGGGTGCGTTACTGATCCTCCTCCTGATGCTGTTGTTTGGCGCGGAGTGGCTCGATCTTCAGTGGTGGGTGGTGGGTATCGGCCTCGGGCTGCTGTGCTTCGGATTCATCGCGTCGTTGCCCGGAGCTGCGACGACGTTCAACGTCGCATGGTTCGTTCTGCTCCTGTCCGTGCTCATCATGGCGGCTGCATGGCTGGTCGCGCGATTCCACGATATCCCGCTGTCCGAGCTGTCCAGCGACCGCTTTATCTACAGAAAGGTGCGCCGCCTCCCGAGTTATGCGATGGCGGCACTCACCTTCTCGATCGCCACGTTCATCGCGGCGTCCCTGCGGCGGAAGCGGCCTCCTACGCGCCGCAAGGGTCGAAAGGGGTGAAGCCTGACGCCGACAAAACGGCTGGCTTCAGAGTCCCTTGCTGGAGTCCCCATCTGGAGTCCCTTTCTGCATGCAAGGCGCGTGAGTGCCTGGCTTCAAGTCGGAACCCAGCTGCTGCTTCGCGATGCGTGCAGCACTCCAACATTGAGAGGTAAGGCACTCTGACCCCCTTCCTGACCCCCTTCCTGCGTCAGCGATCCAGGATCAGGAACGCGCGTTCGGCTTCTGTCACGCTGCGTCGCGTGGCTGCGGCAGTCAACCAAAGCACGCCGCCGACGCCGGCCATGACAATCAGCACGATGAATTCGCGCGGCCAGCTCAATGCGGCGGGGCTTCCGGGAACGATCATCGCGGCGATCATCAGGAACGATCCACCAGCGGCGACTATCGGCACCAGCAGGCCGCCGCGCAGACGGTAGGGTCGCGGCAAAGCCGGGTGATCGCGACGTAGTCGCATGAGCGAAAGCGCAACGCCGAGAAACGCCAGCGCGATGCAGAACGAACCCGCATTCACCAGCGCCAGCAGCGCGTCGCGCCCGAGCAGCGGAGCGAGCACCGTGAGTCCGCCCACCAGCGCGATGGCGCGATGGGGTGTGCCGAACCGCGGATGCGTCTCGCCGAACACGGCAGGAATGATCCGGCCCCGGCCCAGCGCGAACAACACGCGCGAACCCGCGAGAAAGAACCCGTTCCAGCTGGTGAAAAGGCCGAGCAGCGCCGCGATCAGCACGAGATCCTTCATCCACGGCTTGCTGAAGGCCATCTCGAAGGCACGTGCGGCCGGAAGCTTCGCATCGACGATGTCCTGCCACGGTCCGACCCACGAGACGCTGAAGATAATCGCGACGTAGAACGCGATGGCAGCGGCGATCGAAGCCATGATCAGCCATGCCAGGGCGCGTGGCGACACGGAATCCGAAGCCTCTTCCGCGCCCTGCGGGATCGTGTCGAAGCCGACGAACCAGAACGGAATGGTGACGAGGACGGCAAGAACCCCCGTCCAGATACCGCCGCCGGGTGCGTCGATCCACAGCGGTTGCAGATTCGCAGCGCTTCCCGAGCCCAGGCCCGCGATGACGAACATGAGGGTGACGCCAAGGAACGCTGCGATCAGTATCGTCTGCAGGCGCGCCGCGGATCTCGCTCCGCGCCAGTTCACCCACGTGATACCCGCCGTGCAGAGCACCCCGAGCAGAAGGTGCGTGCCATACACCGTCGAACCCGCGAATTCGTACAACGGCCAGCGATCGATCGCCGGCAGCAGATAGCTCAGCACGAGCCCGATCGAGATGGCCTCGAAGCCGGAAATGCTCACGTAGCCGAATGCCAGCGCCCATCCGACGACGAAGGATTTGAAGGTGCCGAAAGCCTTGTACGCGTACGCGACCTCCCCGCCCGCCACCGGCAACATGGGGGTCAGTTCCGCGTAGCAGAGTCCGATGCACAGCATAAGCGCGCCACCGACCAGAAACGCAGCGATGGCGCCCGCGGGGCCGGCCTGCGTGAGCCAACTGCCGATCGCGGTGACCCATCCGACGCCGATCATCGAACCGAAGGCGAGGGCAAAGAAGGCAAAACGGCGCAGCTCCTGCTTGAGCTGCGGTCTGGCGAGTACGTTGGTGCTGCGTTGCCGGCCGCGCTGCGGGGAAAGCCTCGAATTCATGATTCCTCCGTTGTGGGTGCAAAGTTCGGTAGGTACGCCGCCGGATTCACGCGCTCGGGTAGGACACGTCGCGGAGCCCGGGTTCGAAATCGTCGAGGCTGAGATCCCAGCGTTGGTGCGGCCAGCGATAGCTGATCGCGCGGCGCCCCGGCCACAGCGCGGCCGTATACAGCGTGCCACGCTCGCGCTCGAACGCGAGGGAATAGATGGGGGGGCGGAGAAAGGCGCCGATGAAACGTTCCTGCGGTTCCTGGTGCAGCATCATCCGG
>JBGTIG010000447.1:0-4851 GCA_041745755.1 Lysobacterales bacterium | reverse complement strand
CCAAGGGCCAGCTCCTGTTCGCGCTCGATCCCGCGATCGCCGGCGCCGACCTCCGCGAGGCGCAGGCCATGTCCGAGGTCTCGCGCACCGCGCTCGGCCGCGCCAACAAGCTGGGCTCCCGATCGCTGATCTCCCAGGCGGAGATCGACCGCCTCGAGGCCGACGCGTCGGTCATGAACGCACGCGCGGCCTCGGCACGCACGCGACTGGCCAAGACGCAGATCCGTGCGCCGTTCGCGGGTTCGATCGGGCTGCGGGAGGTGTCGGTCGGCGAGTTCGTCAATGTCGGCCAGGATCTGGTGACGCTGGTGCGGCTCGATCCGATCGAAGTCGACTTCTCATTGCCGGAAACCCGGCTCGCGCAGGTGGAAGTGGGGCAGACGATCGAGATCGGATTCGATGCGTATCGCGAACGCCGATTCGCGGGCGAAGTAGTTGCCATCGATCCGGTCATAGACCCCGACAGCCGCAGCGCGAAGATTCGCGCGCGCATCGCCAACCCGGACGGATTGCTGCGCCCCGGCCTGTCGGCGCGCCTGCGCCTCGAGGTGGGCGAGGAACGCAGCGCGCTGCTGCTGCCCGAACAGGCACTGCTGCAGGAAGGCGAGACGCGCTTCGTCTACACCATCGTCGACGGCAAGGCGAAGAAGTCCGTGGTCGAGACCGGCCTGCGCCTGCCCGGGGAAGTCGAGATCGTATCCGGGCTCAAGGCGGGCGATCAGGTCATCACGGCTGGCCAGGCCAAGCCGATGATGCATGACGGCGCCGGAGTCAACGTGCTGCCCACGGGCGACGCGGATCCGCAGGCAGTCGACGCGGCTGCAGGCGTCGAAAGATCCGGACCGGCCGCCGCGAAACCCGAATGATCCTGTCCGACATCTCCATCCGCCGTCCGGTCTTCGCGACGGTGGTGAATCTCGTGGTGGTACTGGTCGGCGTGATCGCCTACCAGCGCCTCGCGGTGCGGCTCATTCCAAATGTCGACGTCCCCGTCGTCAACGTCAGCACCAGCTATCCCGGCGCCAACGCGCAGGTCATTGAATCGCAGATCACGCAGCCGATCGAAGATGCGCTGTCGGGCGTCGAGGGCATCGACTACATCCAGTCGACTTCGCGCGAACAATCGAGCCAGGTGACCGTGCGATTCCGCATCGACCGCGATGCCGATGCCGCGGCGTCCGACGTGCGCGACCGCGTCAGCCAGGCGCGGCAGTTCCTGCCCGAGGAGGCCGACGAGCCGATCGTGCAGAAGCAGGAGGCGGACGCGCAGCCGATCATCTATCTCGCGTTCTCGTCCGATCGCCATGAGCAGGTCGAGATCGCGGACATTGCAGAGCGCCTGGTCAAGGACCGCGTGCAGCAGATTCCGGGCGTCGCGCAGGCGCAGGTCTTCTCGAGCACCTATGCCATGCGCGTGTGGCTCGATCCCCAGCGGCTCGCGGGCTTCAAGCTCACTCCGGCCGACGTCGAGGGTGCGCTGCGCCGTCAGAACGTCGAGATTCCGGCCGGTCGCGTCGAGAGCAGCGAACGCGAGTTCACCGTGCTCTCCGAGACCGATCTGCGCACGCCCCAGGAGTTCGGCGCGGTCATCGTCGGAGGCGCGGAGGGTTACCTCATTCGCCTGCGTGATGTCGCGCGCATCGAACTCGGCGCCGAAGAGAACCGGTTCACTGCCCGGTACAAGGGTCGCGACGCGGTGCCGCTCGGCATCGTCAAGCAAGCCGTCGCCAACCCGCTCGAGATCGCCGAGGGTCTCAAGAAACTGATCCCGCAGATCCAGCGCACCCTGCCGGACGGCATGCAGGTGGAGATCGCGTACGACACCACGGTATTCATCGAGAAGTCGATCGAAGAGGTCTACACCACCATCGCCGAGGCGCTGGTGCTCGTCGCCATCGTCATCTTCCTGTTCCTGCGCAGCTGGCGCGCGACGATCATCCCGCTGGTGACGATTCCGGTGTCGCTGATCGGCGCGTTCGCGATCATGTACGCCTTCGGCTACTCGATCAACACGCTCACCCTGCTGGCGATGGTGCTCGCGATCGGCCTCGTGGTCGACGATGCGATCGTGATGCTCGAGAACATCTACCGACACGTCGAGGAAGGCATGCCGCCCATCGAGGCGGCGCTCAAGGGGTCGAAGGAGATCGGCTTCGCCATCGTCGCGATGACGCTGACTCTGGCCGCGGTTTACGTGCCGCTGGCGTTTTCCACGGGGCGCACCGGGAAACTGTTCGTCGAGTTTGCGATGACGCTGGCCGGCGCGGTCGTCGTGTCGGGATTCACGGCGTTGACGCTCTCACCCATGATGGCTTCCCGCCTGTTGCGGCGCGAGAAGCAGCACAGCCGTTTCTACGAACTCGGGGAGCGCGCATTGCGCGCGCTCGACCGCGGCTATCGCCGGGTGCTTCGCTCCGCGCTGGGATTGCGCTGGGTGGTCGTCGCGATTGCGTTGCTGGTCTACGCGGGCGCGGCGGGTCTTTGGCTCAGTTTGCCGAAGGAGCTTGCGCCGCAGGAGGATCAGGGACTGGTGATCGGATTCGGCATCGCACCCGAGGGCTCGACCGTCGCGTACACCGACCGCTACGCACGGCAGATGGAGAAGGCTTTTGCGGGCATTCCGGAGGTTGATCGCTACTTCCAGATCGTCGGCTTTCCGTCCATCACCAACACCATCGGCTTCGTCGGCTTCAAGGACTGGAGCGAACGCGAACGCAGCAGCGCCGACGTCCAGGGCCAGCTGTTCGGTCAATTCATGGGAATCCCCGGCATCCTCGCGTTCCCGACGCTGCCACCGCCGCTCGGACAGGACGGCTTCGGGCAGCCGCTCAACTTCGTCGTGCAGACCACGGGCAGCTGGGAGGACCTCGGCCAGGTCGTCGCCAAGCTCATCGCCCGGATGACCACCAATCCGCAGCTCACGAATCCCGACTCCGATCTCAAGCTCGACAAACCCGAGCTCCGCGTCGAGGTCAATCGCGACAAGGTCGCGACCATCGGCACCAGCGTCGATGTGGTCGGCCGAACGCTCGAGACCCTGCTCGGCGGCCGCAACGTCACGCGATTCAAGCGCGGATCCGAGCAGTACGACGTCATCGTGCAGGTGGAGGACGTGGACCGGCGCACGCCGGGCGATGTCTCCAACATGTACGTGCGCAGCGCCGACGGGCAGATGGTTGCGCTGTCCAATCTCGTCGACGTCAGGGAAACCGTCGCGGCCAAGGAGCTCAACCATTTCAACAAGCTGCGGGCGGCCACGGTGAGCGCGGGCCTCGCCCCCGGCTACTCGATGGCGGAGGCGATCGCATGGATGGAGGCCGCGCTCGCGGAAGTCGCGCCGGATGCGCAGTACGACCTTTCGGGGCAGAGCCGGGAGTTCCGCGAATCGGCGAGCGAGTTCGGCGTCATCCTGCTGCTCGCTCTCGCTTTCATCTTCCTCGTGCTGGCGGCGCAGTTCGAAAGCTGGATCGACCCGGTGGTGATCCTCGTGTCGGTTCCGCTCGCCGCGTTCGGCGCGTTCCTGCTGCTCAAACTCACCGGCGGAAGCTGGAATATCTATTCGCAGATCGGCATCGTCACGCTGATCGGACTCATCGCCAAACACGGCATCCTGATCGTCGAGTTCGCGAACCAGCTGCAGGAGCAGGGCAAGTCGAAGTTCGACGCGGTGCTCGACTCGGCCGCGCTGCGCCTGCGCCCGATCCTCATGACGACAGGCGCGATGGTGCTGGGCTCCGTGCCGCTCGCGATCGCCTCGGGCGCGGGCGCCGAGGCGCGCAACCAGATCGGTCGCGTGATCGTGGGCGGCATGTCGATCGGTACGCTGTTCACGCTGCTCGTCGTGCCGGTGATGTATCTCCTGCTCGCCCGCACGCACAAGCGCGCCCACACGCCTCCGCTCGTCCCTGCGACGGCGTAGTTCGGGTTTCCCGGTGCCGCGGGATCCCGACTGCCGGTCGAGACCGGCGCGCGCGCTTCGCCCGGTCCGCCCCGGTGGTGCGCGCCGTATCGGTCTGCCGTCCAGGCTGAACTGAAGCCCCAGCCGGCGATCACGCGGCGTCAACGAGCGGCAGGCGCGTGCGTTCTGTCAGGCCGAGGGCTTTCCTCCATTACCTGACGGAAACACAATATGAGAATCACAGGGAAACCTGTCGCATTGGCACTCATCGGCGCGATCGCAACGACCGGCCTCATCGCCTTCGCGGTCGCGCAGGGACCCACACGCGGCCATCACGGCGCGAAGCTGCCGATGAGCGTCGCCGAGGCGCAAACGCGCGTGCAGCAGCGCGCCACGGAGATGGACGCCAACCGCGACGGCTTCATCGTCGCCGGGGAGCTCGAGGCGTTCCGTGCGGCGAAGCGCGCCGAACGGATGCAGCGTCGTTTGACACGCCTGGACACCAACCAGGACGGCCGTGTCAGCATCGCCGAGTTCGAAGCGGTGCGCATGCAGCGGCTCGCGAGCATCGACGCCGACAAGGACGGCCAGATCACGCGCGAGGAAATGAGGGCCATGCACGCGGAGCGCCGCGGCAAGCGGCAGGGACATCACCACGGACGCCACCGCCATGACGGCGGGTCGGAAGGTGTCGGGGAAGCGAATTCCCCAGTAGATCCCGCTACCTGAGATGCCCCCGCAGACCCCTCCTTCACCGTGAGGGGTCTGCGCATCGCGGCTGGCACTGCTCCGAAAGCCTTCCAGCCACCCCGGCCGGAAGCGTGGCGCACAATCCCCAGTCACTCCGCGTTGGCGTCAGGCGCGCTAGCGTGACGGTGCCTGACAGGAGCCTTCCATGCCACGATATTTCCTCTCGCTGCCCGACCCTGCGGCTGCGCGCGGTTCCGAGCCCA
>JBGTIG010000446.1:0-9350 GCA_041745755.1 Lysobacterales bacterium | reverse complement strand
ACGCAGTTGCTGCCTGACCAGATCACGTTGCCTCTGCTGTGGTTTGCGCTTCTCGCCGCCGTCGGCGGCTGGACGCTGGCACCGGGAAGCGCCATCGTCGGCGCAGCGGTGGGCTATCTCTCGCTCTGGAGCGTGTACTGGGCCTTTCGGCTGCTCACGGGCAAGGAGGGCATGGGCTACGGGGACTTCAAGCTACTCGCGGCACTCGGCGCGCTGGTCGGTGCGATGGGCGTGCTGCCCATCGTGCTGATCGCATCACTGATCGGCGCCGTCATCGGCGGCGCGCAGATGATGATGCAGGGTCGCGACCGGGCGACGCCGATGCCGTTCGGCCCCTATCTCGCGGGTGCCGGCTGGGTGCAGCTCCTGTTCGGCGGCACGCTTCTCTCCGCATGGAACGCGTGGTTCGGACTCGGTTGATGGCGGGGCCCCTGCGCGTTGGGCTGACCGGCGGCGTCGCGTCTGGCAAGAGCGCCGTGGCGGAAAGGCTGGTCGCGCGCGGCGTGCCCGTGCTTGATGCCGATCACGTGGCGCGCGAGCTCGTCGAACCGGGGACGCCTGCGCTGGCAGCGATCGTGCGCGAATTCGGCGAGCGCTTCCAGCTGCACGACGGCTCGCTCGACCGACGCGCCTTGCGCGAACGCATATTCGACGACGACCCTGCCCGCGCAAGGCTCGAGGCGATCCTGCATCCACCGATCCGCGCGTTGCTGCAACAACGCGCGGCGGAGACCTCCGGGCCGTACGTGGTCGTTGCGGTGCCGCTGCTCGCGGAAGTGGGCGGTTACGCATGGCTCGACGTGGTCGTCGTGGTCGACGTGGCGCCCGAAGTCCAGATCGAGAGGCTGCTGCTGCGTGACGGTGTGGATTGGGCATTGGCGACGCGCATGCTCGACGCGCAGGCGTCGCGCGCGCAGCGCCTGGCGATCGCCGATTACGTGATCGACAACAACGGCACGTTGTCCGAACTCGACGAGGCCGTCGGAGCCCTGCACGAGAATCTCCTCGCACGCGCGGCGCAGCTCCTGCGTGCCGAGCAAGCTCGGCACCTACGAAATACAACCGCCCCCCGCGCAACCCCGCGCAACCCGTAGCGACCCGCAACCGCTCGTCGCGGCCCGTAGCGGCCCGTAGCGGCCGAACTTGCTCGGCCGACCGAACCCCATGCGCCGACCAAACCACGCACCGACCCGACCGCGCGCCGATCCGACGACGTGCTGACCTTTCCACGCGCCGACGCAACGGCGTGCCGAGCGAGCTCGGCACCTACGGAATCCAAAGGCTCCGCGCACCGCTGGCCCCTGCGGGATTCACCCGGGCTAGAACTTGCTGTGGATGCCGGCTACGCCGAATGCGCCGAGGCTGCGCACGTGTTCGAGATCGGCGCGACCGACGCCCCCCAGCGCGAAGATCGGCAGCGGGCATTGGCGCACGAGTTCCGCGAAACGCTTCTCGCCGAGCGGCTCGATGTCTGGATGCGACGGCGTTGCGCGCAAGGGCGAGAGCGTCGCGTAATCGAATGCGTGGCGGGCGCACCGCGCGAGTTCGTCGGCATCGTGACAGGACGCGCCGAGCAGCAAGCGATTCCCGTCCAAACCTGTCCAGGAAAGGCGCATCACGGAGTTGTTCCCGATCCCGGCATCGAGCCGACGAAGTGCCTCCGCGGAAAAATGGACGCCATCCGCCCCAGCCGCGATGGCGTCCTCGATGCCGCCATTGAGCAGCCAGCGGGCGCCGCGCGTGCGACATCGCCCGGCGACCACGGCGGCCACCTGCAACAGCCGTTCGCGATCGACTCCCGGAAGCCGCAGTTGCAGCAGTCGCACACCGGCGTCGAGCTTCGCGTCCAGGGTACGCAGCCACTCGGGCAGGTCCTGCTCTGCACGTAGCGGCGGCGTGATCCACAGGATTTCGTCCAGCCGCAGCGCGGAGCACAACGGCGCATCGGCGGGGGGCATGTCGAGTTCCGCGAGTTCCTGCTTCGGGACCCAGCGCAGCGGCTGGCCCTGAAGACCCGCAGGCTCGCCGCGCACGATGCGCACCCGCCAGCCATCGAGCACCAGCGTGCGCCGCGCCTCCGGCCATCGCACCCGGTGCACGCGGCGCATGGCTTCCGCCTCGATGCCGAGTTCCTCGATCAGCTCCCGTCGGAGCGCCGACCGCGCATCCTCGCCGGCCTCCACCTTGCCACCCGGAAATTCCCAGACGGACGGATGCTCGCCCCTCGCCGCGCGACGCGACACGAGCACGCGACCCGCGTCGTCCTCCAGGACCGCCGCAACCACGTGCAGCTCGGGCAGTGCGCGCACCACCTCTCCGCGAGCCAGATGCCGTGCGTCGTCATCAACTGGGTCCAAGCGCAGCCCCTACACCATCGATCAGCCATAGCGACCACCGCTTGCCGATCTTTCAATGCGCGGTCCGGATGGACACAAGCGCAGCCCTCACAGCCCTCGCTCCGACGTATCGACCGCCGCTTGCCGATCTTTCAAAGCGCGACCCGGATCCGAGGTCGCGACGTGGAATGGCTCAGCTCAGCTGTCCGTGGCAGTTCTTGAACTTCTTCCCGGAGCCGCACGGACAGGGCTCGTTGCGACCGACCTTGGGACCACCGCGGACCGTTGGCGACGCGCCAGTCGCGAGGGCGCCTGCGGCCCGCGCCTCGTCCGCCATCACCGCCAGTCCCTCGTCGACCACGCCGTAGTCGCCGGCCGACTCGTGCTGGAACTGCATGCTGCGCTGCTGCTGCTCCAGCGCGCGTTGCTGCTCCTCCTCCAGCGCACGCACTTCGTCTTCCGTCTGGAAGTGCACGCGGGAGAGCATCTTGACGAACTCGCCCTTGAACCGTTCGATCATCGAGGCGAACATCTCGAACGACTCGCGCTTGTATTCCTGTTCCGGCTTCTTCTGCGCGAATCCGCGCAGGTGGATGCCCTGCCGCAGGTAGTCCATGCTGGCGAGGTGGTCCTTCCACTGCTGGTCGAGCACCCGCAACATCAGCACGCGTTCGGCGGCGCGCATGAGTTCGCTGCCGTACCGCTGTTCCTTGTCGCTGAAGTGCTGCTCGAGCGCAGTGGTGCAGC
Source organism: Lysobacterales bacterium (assembly GCA_041745755.1). Lineage (GTDB taxonomy): Bacteria > Pseudomonadota > Gammaproteobacteria > Xanthomonadales > Ahniellaceae > JBBQNY01. Next base: position 6,267 of record JBGTIG010000446.1, on the reverse strand, counting down.
CTTCGTGCAGCGTGCTCCAGTCGGGCTCTGCGCTCTCCGCGAGGAAGCGCTCCGGCTCGATCTTGACGCCGAATTCCGAATCGAACGAGCGCTTGAGACCTTCGAGATCCCACTGCTCGTCCACGCTCTGTTCCGGCACGTACGTGGCAACGGTCGTCTCGGCGGCATCGCGCCGGATGCTGGCGACGGTATCCGCCACGTCCTGCGCTTCCAGCAGCTCGTCGCGTTGCTGGTAGATGACCTTGCGCTGGTCATTGGCAACGTTGTCGTATTCGAGCAGGTGCTTGCGGATGTCAAAGTTGTGCGCTTCGACCTTGCGCTGCGCATTCTCGATCTGCTTGCTGATCGAGCGGTGCTCGAGCGCATCGTCCTCCTGCATGCCGAAGATCTTCATCCACTTGCCGACCCAGTCGCCGGCGAAGATCCGCATGAGGTTGTCTTCGAGGGAGATGAAGAACCGGCTGGAACCGGCGTCGCCCTGGCGTCCCGACCGGCCGCGCAGCTGGTTGTCGATGCGCCGCGACTCGTGCCGTTCGGTGCCGACGATGTGCAGGCCGCCCGCCTTCAACACCTCCTCGTGGCGCAACTTACAGGCCGCGCGCACTGCGGCGATGTCGCCTTCCGACGGCGCCTCACCGAGCGCCGCGATCTCGACCTCGGGGTTTCCGCCCAGCACGATGTCGGTGCCGCGACCCGCCATGTTGGTGGCGATGGTCACCTGGCCGGGCCGACCGGCCTGCGCGATGATGTGCGCTTCGCGTTCGTGCTGCTTGGCGTTCAGCACCTCGTGCGGAATGTTCTCCTGCGTAAGCAGTCCGGAGAGGAACTCCGACACCTCGATCGAGGTGGTGCCGACCAGCACGGGTTGCCGGCGTTCGAAGCAGTCCTTGATGTCGTCGAGGATGGCCTTGTTCTTCGCGTCCTTTTTCAGGAACACGAGATCGGGGTTGTCAATGCGCACCATGGGCCGGTGCGTCGGTATCACCGTGACTTCGAGGCCGTAGATGGTCTGGAACTCGTAGGCTTCCGTGTCGGCCGTGCCCGTCATGCCGGCGAGCTTCTTGTACAGCCGGAAATAGTTCTGGAAGGTGATCGACGCCAGCGTCTGGTTCTCGCGCTGGATCGGCACGCCCTCCTTGGATTCGACGGCCTGGTGGAGACCGTCCGACCAGCGTCGGCCCTGCAGGGTGCGGCCGGTGAATTCGTCGACGATGATCACCTCGCCGTCGCGCACGATGTAGTCGACGTCGCGCTGGTAGAGGTGATGCGCACGCAGCGCGGCGTTGAGGTGATGCACGGCCGCCAGGTTCTCGGAGTCGTAGAGACTCGCTTCCGCCCCGACGATTCCGGCGCCCCGGAGCAATTCCTCGGCGTGCTCCATGCCGGCCTCGGAGAGGTGCACCTGCTTCTGTTTCTCGTCGACCCAGAAGTCGCCCTCGGCCTCCTCGGTCGCCTGCCGCACCAGCTCCGGCACGATGCGGTTGACGCGCACGTACAGCTGCGGCGATTCGTCGCTCGGACCCGAGATGATGAGCGGCGTGCGCGCCTCGTCGATGAGGATCGAGTCGACCTCGTCGACGATGGCGAAGTTCTGTCCGCGCTGGAAGCGCTCCTCGATCGCCATCGCCATGTTGTCGCGGAGGTAGTCGAAGCCGAACTCGTTGTTGGTGCCGTAGGTGATGTCGGCGGCGTAGGCGGCGCGCTTGTCATCGGGGCGGAGGCCAGGCACGACCACGCCGACACTCATGCCGAGGAACGTGTAGATCTTGCCCATCCAGCCCGCATCGCGACGCGCGAGATAGTCGTTGACGGTGACGAGATGCACGCCCTTGCCGGGCAGCGCGTTGAGGTAGATGGCGAGCGTGGCAACCAGGGTCTTGCCCTCGCCCGTGCGCATCTCCGCGATCCTGCCATCGTGCAGGACCATGCCGCCGATCAGCTGGACGTCGTAATGACGCATGCCGAGGGTGCGACGCGAGGCCTCGCGCACCACCGCAAAAGCCTCCGGAAGCAGCGAGTCGAGTTTCTGGCCATCGGCCAGTCGCTGCCTGAATTCGGCGGTCTTGCCCTTGAGCGCTTCGTCGTCGAGCGCCGTCATCGCGGCCTCGAATCCGTTGATGGCGGCGACGCTGCGATCGTATTGGCGCAGCAGTCGCTCGTTGCGGCTGCCGAAGACTCGGGTCAACAGTTTGTCGAACATGGACTCACTTCGATCACGGCGGGGGACCGGCGCACGGGGGTAGCTCGGCAGTGCACGGCAGGGATCGGCGAACCGGGAGGAACCGCGATCGGCCGCACGAAACAAAAAGCGTGGGGCCGGAGCCGCCACGCTTCAAGTCCGCGATTCTATCAGGGCGCGTTTGCCGGGACCCGGCGCCCGGGCGCGAGCCCTTCGCCCGCCTTCTTCGGGTCAGCGCATCGCCTGCAGGAACTGCCGGGGGTTGAGCGCCCGGCCGTCGCGCCAGACTTCCACGTGCACGTGCGTGCCCGTGGAGCGCCCGGTGGAACCCATCTCGGCGATCACATCGCCCGCGCGCACTGCCTGGCCGGAGGTGACCTTGAGACGACGATTGTGTCCGTAGCGCGTCTTGTAGCCGTTGCCGTGGTCGATTTCGACCACGTTGCCGTAACCGGGCCGCGTACCGGCGTACGTCACCAGACCGCCAGCCACCGCGAGGATGTCGTCGCCCGAATCGCCGTTGAAGTCGACACCTGGATGGAAGTCGGAGCCGCCGTTGAACGGGTCGATGCGAAATCCGTAGCCCGAGGAGACATAACCCTTGCGCACCGGGCTGCCCGAGGGCATCAGGCTCGAATCGATCTTGCGATCGAGCAGCATCGATTCCAGCAGGCCGAGCTGGGTGCCCTGGCTTGCCAGCAGATTGTCGAGCCGGCTGACCGCCAGGCCGATGTCGGGAGCCGGCGCTGGCGGCAATGCGAGGGCGGCCGTGCTCGGACCGCCCACGCCCGGTTTGCGCTCGAAATTGAACTCGCCATCGTCGAGCTTGCCGAGCTTGGCGATGCGCTGGCCCAGCGCATTGAGGCGCGCCGCTTCGGCCTGCAACTCGCCGACGCGCAGCGCCAGCGCTTCCGTGCTGCGGTGCATGTCCTGGCGCATGCGTTTGACTTCCACCTGCTGCGCCTCGAGATCTCCACGTGCGGCGAGCAGCTGGGCCTTCACGCGCGTCGGTCCACCGAACAGCGTCCCTGCCAGCAGGCCCCCGCCGAACAGTACGAGCAGCAGTCCTGCCACCAGGGCCCCGGCGCGCAGCAGCGCGCGGCGATCGTCCAGACGCAGGACCTTGGGCGACGAGAACGGTCGCGCCACGATTATGATGTTCATTCGTTCGATGTTCGCCCGTTTGCTTGAGAGTGACGATGACCCGCAAGTCCCGCTATCGCACCGTCGTTGCCGCCAGCGTTGCCGCACAAGCTGGACTGGCGCCGGTCGGCGGCGATGTTCTGACCCGGCTGGCCGACAACCGCCGGCTGGCCGAATCCTTGCAGGATGCGTTGCCGCCGGGGCTTCGCGGACAGATCCGCTTTGCCACGGTGAGGCAACACACGCTCGTATTCCTTGCCGATACCCCGGCGGCCGCTTCGCGCCTGCGTCTGGTGCAGGTCGATCTGCTGGCTCGGGCGCGCCTGGTCGGAGCCCCCGAGGTCACCTCGGTAACGGTGAAAGTGATCCCCCGCGAGACGATCGAGGCGATCGGCCCGCAACCCGGGAAGCCACTTTCGGATGTTGCCCGGCGCCACCTCGCGAACGCGGCAGCCACCATGCAGGATTCCGACCTGCGGAAAATGCTCGAGCAACTGGCCGGCCTGGCCTGATGCCCCCCTTCAGCGACGGCGAAACCGCCGCCGCGACCACCCGGTCCTCGGGCGGATCAGATTGAATTCTTGTGGAACGGTCGAGCTCTAGATCGCCTGCGCCGGATGCGCGTTCGACGGGCTCGCGAACGATATCGGCGCGCGCGTCGCATCGGGAAACGTGACTTCCTCCCAGGCGCTGCGATCCGCGATCAGCGTGCGCAGCAGCTGGTTGTTGAGTTGATGGCCCGACTTGTGGCCGTAGAAGGCGCCGATGAGGCTGTGACCGAGCAGGTACAGATCGCCGATCGCATCGAGGATCTTGTGCTTGACGAACTCGTCCTCGTAACGCAGTCCGTCCTCGTTGAGTACCCGGTAATCGTCCAGCACGATGGCGTTGTCCATGCTGCCGCCGAGGACCAGGTTGCGCTCGCGCAAGGCCTCGATGTCGCGCATGAAGCCGAAGGTGCGCGCGCGCGAGACTTCCTTGACGAACGAGGTGGTCGAAAAATCGATCTCGGCGCTGGAAGCCTGCCGCGTGAAGATCGGGTGGTCGAAGTCGATGGAGAATCCCACCTTGAAACCGTCGAAGGGCTCGAACTGCGCCCACTTGCCGTTGTCTTCGACGCGCACCTTCTTGCGGATGCGGATGAATTTCTTGGCTGCGTCCTGTTCCACGATGCCGGCGGACTGCAGCAGGAACACGAACGGGCCGGAAGAGCCGTCCATGATCGGCACTTCACCCGCCGACAGATCGACGTAGGCGTTGTCGATGCCGAGACCCGCCATCGCCGCGAGCAGGTGCTCCACCGTGGCGACGCGCACGCCACCCGACACCAGTGCGGTGGACAGGCTGGTGTCGCCGACGTTTTCCGCGCGCGCGTGCAGCTCGACCGGCTCGGGCAGGTCGACGCGGCGGAAGATGATGCCGGCATCGACCGCAGCCGGCCGCAAAGTCATGTAGACCTTGTCGCCCGAATGGATGCCGACGCCGGTGGCTCGGATGGTGTTCTTCAGCGTTCGCTGCTTGATCATGCGGGGTTGTGGGTTCCGCGGCCACCTGACTCAATGCCGAACGGTAACATACCGTTGACGCGGCGCAAACGATTTCGCACAGATTTGCCACAATTTGTTGCGTTTTTGCCACACTTTGCCGCATGTCCAGGGCGTGCCATCCCCCTCGCCCCGTGAAACGGGGAGAGGGTGGCGCGAAGCGCCGGGTGAGGGGCTGCATGCACCAAGGACTTCCCGCAATCGGGCAATCGCACAGTCGGGAAGTCGGGCAATCGGGCAGTCGCACAGCGTGCCGTTCCCCTCGCCCCGTGACAACGGGGAGAGGGTGGCGGGCAGCGCCGGGTGAGGGGCTGCACTTCAAGGAGGAAAACATGCGCGGCAAACGCGACTCACACCGCGAACAGTCCCTTCGCACCGACCAGACCCACGCAGAAGCGCTTCTGTGGCATCAGTTGCGTAACCGCAGTTGTCTGCGGCACAAGTTTCGACGACAAGTCCGGATTGGACGCTACATCGCAGACTTCGTCTGCAACGACGGCAAACTGATCGTCGAACTCGATGGCAGCCAGCATCAAGCGCAAGCCGAGTACGACCTGGCACGCACGCGATTTCTCGAGTCGCGTGGCTTTCGAGTCCTGAGATTCTGGAACAACGACGTGATGGCGCGCATGGATGCGGTGCTTGGGAAGATTGTGCTTGCCCTGCAGGCAGCCCCTCACCCGGCGCTGCGCGCCACCCCACTCCGTGCCCCGGCCCGAGCTTCGCCCGGGCGTTCGTACGTGCGCGAGCCCTCGGCTCGCAGCTGCACGTACTCACCCCCGCTCCCGCGGGGCGAGGGGAAGTGAGGGAAGGTCGCGAACCTCGCGACAGCACGCGAACCTCGCCACACCACGCGACACCGGGCGACAACGGGCGACAACGGGCGACACCGCCACACCGCGCAACACGATGCGACGCCGGCGCCGGCGCCGGCGCCGGTGCACTCTGCATTCCCTTCTTCCTGGGTGCGGGGAGGAGGGAAAGATGGTCGGGGCCGAACTCGGCTCCCGACCCTCAGTTGCTTGCGCGGCCGCTTGTCTTCGCTGCACCCCTGCGCCTGGAGACTCCTGCCCGCGTCGACAGACTCCTGCCCGAGCCGACAGACTCCTAGCGCGCCGACAGACTCCTGAGACTGTTGGGAGCTTTCCTAATCGGCCTGGCGGCGGAGGAACGCCGGGATGTCGAGGTAGTCCCCCGAGCCGTCGGCGGACGTTGCGGGGCTGGCGGATTCCACCGGCCCCGATGTGGCCCCGCGAACCCCGGCCGTCGCGCGGAAACTGTTCGGCCCGAGCGGATATTCGACGGCGCCGGTGGTGGCGTTGCGCACGACCCGCATGGGGCGCTCCGCACCGCGTTCGACCCCGCGCTCCGTGGCCGACGACCCCGCAGCGTCGCGGCGCT
>JBGTIG010000445.1:0-3147 GCA_041745755.1 Lysobacterales bacterium | reverse complement strand
GGAGTGGAGGCAGCGGCGGCGGCGAGGCAGTCCGGTCCCGCGCTTCCGGCGAAGACACCCTTGCGGGCGCCGAGACCACCCGGGTGCCGGCGATGCGCAGGCGCTGGCCGGGAAAGATGGTGTAGGGCTCGGCGAGCTGGTTCCAGGCGATCAATTCACGCAGGTCGATTCGATTGCGAAATGCGATCGCGTACAGGGTGTCTCCAGCTTGCACGACGTAACCACTGGCGGCCTCCGGTGACGATCCGCGACGGTCGGCGGATCGCACGGATTCGCGACCGGATTCCTCGACCTCGGTAATCGTCGTCGTCGTCGTGCAGGATGCGAGCAGCAGGGCGAGCACCCAAGAGGCGACGGCGGCCGTGAGCAGGTCGAACCGCGCGCCGACGGTGCGCAGGCGATCGAAACGGGTCTGCGGGGCGTGATTTCCACGACGAGATCTCAATGCCGGAACCTCAGATAGACGATAAGAGCCGCAAGCAACGCCAGCGCGATCCAGCCAATGGGCTCAACATAGCGCCTGAGCGCACGTTCGGCGCGCACGCCGCCGATCCGGATGACAGCCGCCAGCAGGTACACGCGCTTGCCACGGCCAATGATCGCACCCGCGAGAAACGGCAGCATCGGCATGCCGACCGCCCCCGATGCGATGGTCAGCAACTTGAACGGGATGGGTGTGAAGCCGCCTATCAGCAGCAACCAGAAGCCATTCTTCGCCGCGAGTTCCTTCACTTCCAGGAAAGTGTCCCAGTACCCGAACCGGTGCAACCAGGGTTCCAGAAGTTCGAACGCGAAACTTCCGAGCGCGTACCCCACCAACGCGCCCAGGGTGGAGGCGATCAGGCTCGCCGTGGCAAACCAGAACGCGCGCTGTGGCTGCGCCAGCGACATGGGCGCGAGCATCACTTCCGGCGGTACCGGGAAGAACACGGCTTCGACGAAACTCAGGATCACCAGCGCCCTCGTGGCGTGGCGGTGCTGTGCCCAGACCAGCGCACGATCGTAGATCGATTCGAAGATGCTCAACTGCTGAGCCCATGACGAAGCGGCACGAAACTCACCGCGCCAAGGTCGTCCTCGATCACGTCGTCGATGCCACCCTCCGCGGCACGCCGGATGCGCTTCAGCCGTTGCGCTCCTGGTAGTCCCACCGGCGCCACCAGCACGCCTTCCGGCGCAAGCTGCGCGAGCCACGCCGGTTCGATCGCGGCGCCCGCCGCGGTCACGATGATCGCGTCGAATGGTGCCATCTCGTTCCATCCCTGCGCGCCATCGTCATGCCGGGCACGTACGTTGGTGATGCCGAGCCCGTGCAGGCGACGCCGCGCGGCCCGCAGCAGCGCGCCGATGCGCTCGACCGTGTACACCTGCTCGACCAGCGGCGAGAGGACCGCTGCCTGGTAGCCCGAGCCCGTACCGATCTCCAGCACCTTCCGCCGCGGAGCATGCTCGATCAGTGCCTCGGTCATGCGTGCGACGATCCACGGTTGCGAGATGGTCTGGCCCAGCCCGATCGGCAGTGCCGAGTCCTCGTACGCCCGCGTGCCGAGGGCTTCCTCGATGAAGAGATGCCGGGGCAGCGATCCAATGACGCGCAGTACCCGATGGTCGCTGATGCCTTCGCTGCGAAGGCGCTCCACCAGTCGATCGCGCGCGCGCTGCGAGGTCATGCCCAGCCCCACGGCATCGGCTCCGCGCATGCTCAGGGTTCGCCGATCAACTGCTGCAGCGGGTCGATCCAGCTCGCGACGGATTCGAGCGCCTGATAACGCGTGAGGTCGACGTGGATCGGCGTGATCGAGATGAAACCCCGGCGCACCGCATCGAAATCCGTACCCGGTCCCGCGTCCTGTTCGGCGCCGGCGGGACCGATCCACCAGATCGGATATCCCCGCGGGTCGCGCTGCGGCACGCTCTTTTCCGATCGGTGCCGATTCCCCAGTCGAGTCGCCTCGAAACCCTGGATCGCCTCCCAGGCCAGGTCCGGCACGTTGACATTGAGGATCGTGTCGGCGGGTAGCTGAGCCGCTTCGAGCCTGCGGATGATGGCGACGGTCGCGCGCGCCGCGCTATCGAAGTGGTGCGGCTTGCGGTCGCGCGTCACCAGCGACACCGCGATCGCGGGAAGTCCGAGGAAGCGTCCTTCCATCGCCGCCGCCACCGTGCCGGAATAGATCACGTCGTCGCCGAGATTGGCAGCGTTGTTGATGCCGGAAACGACGATGTCGGGATCCGAGTCGAGCATGCCGGTGAGTGCCAGGTGCACGCAGTCGGTCGGTGTTCCCGCCACCCGATAAAAGCCATCGCCGAGCGGCACCACCCGCAGCGGCGAGTCGAGGGTCAATGAATTCGAGGCGCCGCTGCGATCGCGGTCGGGCGCAACCACCGTGACCTTCCCCAGCGCGCCCAGGTGGCGCGCGAGCGTGCGGATCCCGGGCGTGTCTACGCCGTCGTCGTTGCTCACCAGAACGTGCATGGAGGATTGCGCCGCTGAATCGCGCAATGATAACGGAACGCCAGGCGCTGCCCTCCTCCTCGATGCGAGGCCTGCATGCCTTACCCTCGACGCATGCGTAGTGACCCTCCCAGGACCCGCGATCCGCGGGCAACGAAGCGGCACGGCGGCGAGGCGACGACAGAGATCGCTCCGGAGGACCGCGAACTGTTCCGCGCCGAAGTCGGGGCGGTGCGGAAATTCGATGCGCCGGCGGCGACGCCGCGCGCGAAGCCTCCGCGTCCGAGCGCACGCATGAGCGAAGCCGACGAGCGCGCGGTGGTGGGAGAGTTGCTCACGCATTCCCTCCGCGGATTCGAGAACGAGCTTGGCGATCCCTTGCGCTACGTCAAGGCGGGGGCGTCACCGCGACTACTGCGGCAGCTCGGCCGCGGCGACTACGCGGTTCGCGACGAGTTCGATCTGCACCAGCTGACGATACCGGTCGCCCGCGTCGCGCTGGCGAGATTCCTCGACGAATCGGTGCGCGACGCGAGACTCTGCGTGCGGATCGTGCACGGCAAGGGTCTGCGCTCGGGAAGCCGCGGTCCCGTGCTGAAGGAACTGGTCGATCAGGTGCTGAGGCGGCGCGGCGACGTGCTCGCATTCCGTTCCGCGCGCGCGGAAGGCGGCGGCAGCGGCGCCGTGATCGT
>JBGTIG010000444.1:0-7142 GCA_041745755.1 Lysobacterales bacterium | reverse complement strand
GGGGGGCTGAGGGGCGAGTCGAGGGGCGCGCGCTTTGTGCCGGGTTGCCGGTCCTCTGTATTCTGTTCACCGAACCGGCAAGGGGCGCCAGGCGATGAAGAAAACCCAGCTCTACGTGCTGGCGGCGATCTTCGCTGCGCTTGGCCTCGGGGCGTTTCTCTACAAGTGGCAGGTGCTGCGGTTCCCGGTGAAGCCGGTGGCTCAGACCGAGGTGTGGGAGCTGCAGGCGCGCGTCGAGTTCAATGCGCGTCGCGGTCCGCACACGGTGACCCTGCAGCTGCCCGACGATCCTCCCGGCTTCGTGGTGCTGGATGAAACCCTGGTTTCCCGTCGGTACGGCGAGAACATCGAGCGGACCCGCAGCGGGCGTGCCGTGCAATGGACCGTTCGTCGCGGCAATGGCTCGGAACAGGCGCTCTATTACCGCGCGACCGTGTATCGCGATGACCACGCCGCGACGCCCGAACCCGAGCCCCGGCTCGGAAGCACGCCGGCGCCCCTGTATGACGAACCCTTCGCGACCGCACGCGCCACCCTCATCGAGAATGCACGCGAGGTCTCCGTGGATTCGGCGTCGTTCGCCGCCGCCCTGATCCGCGCTTTCAACGAGGATCCGCCGTCGCCGGAGATCGGGCTCCTGCTCGGCAACGAGCGCGGAGTGGAGACGCGCGCACTGCTCGCGCAGAGCCTGCTCAAGGACCGCCGGGTGCGCACACGCCTCGTGCACGGGGTCGAGCTCAAGCGCGCGCGTACCGAGGTCGAGCTGATTCCCTTCGTGCAGGTCTACGACAGCGACGTCCGCGACTGGCGCACCATCGATCCCCGCAATGGCCACATTGGCTGGCCCGAGGATTTCTTCCTCTGGTCCAGGAGCAGCCCGGTGATCGATGCCGACGGGGTGGCGAGGCCCCGGCTCGAGCTGACGGCACAACGCAGCCTCGCCAGCAGCCTCGATACCGCGCGCGAACGCCTCGAGGCGCGCAACAAGGATCTCGTCGCCTACTCGCTGCTGTCGTTGCCCCTGCAGGCCCAGGGCGTCTACCGCATCCTGCTGATGGTGCCGATCGCGGCCTTCATCATGCTCATCCTGCGCAACCTCGTGGGTGTCAAGACCTTCGGCACCTTCATGCCGGTACTGGTTGCCCTGTCGTTTCGCGAGACCACCTTGCTGGTCGGCATCGTGCTGTTCACCCTGGTGGTCGCCCTCGGCCTGGCGCTGCGCTTCTATCTGGAGAAACTGCGCCTGCTGCTCGTGCCCCGGCTGACCGCGGTGCTGATCCTCGTGGTGCTGCTGATGGCGCTGGTATCGGTGATCAGCAACCGGCTCGGCGTCGAGGCCGGGCTCTCGGTGGCGCTGTTCCCCATGGTCATCATGACCATGACCATCGAACGCATGAGCGTGACGTGGGAGGAGCGCGGGGGCGCCGAGGCGATTCGCGAAGGTGGCGGTTCGCTGCTGGTCGCCGCCGTCGCGTACCTCGCGATGAGCTGGAACCGGCTCGAGCATCTCATCTTCGTGTTTCCGGAGTTGCTGCTGGTGCTGTTCGCCGCAACGCTGTTGATCGGCCGCTACTCCGGCTACCGCCTGAGCGAGCTGTTCCGGTTTCGCGCGCTGGTGCACGAGGACCCGATCGCGCCACCGCCCGTGCCCGCGACGGCGCCCGCGCCCAGTCCGCAAGCCGCGCCATGAACCTGTTGCGGGTGGCGCGGGCGTTGCGCGCAATCGGCATGGTGGGCATCGGCCAGCGCAACGCCGAATTCGTGCTCATGTACAACCGGCGGAAGTTCTACCCGCGCGTGGACGACAAGCTCATCACCAAGAAGCTGGCACTGGCAGCCGGCCTGCCGGTGCCGGAGCTGTATGCGGTCGTTCGCGAGGAACACGAAATCGAGGAGCTGCACCTGCGGCTGGCCGGGCGCGAGCAGTTCGTCGTCAAGCCGGCGCACGGTTCGGGAGGCGACGGCATCCTCGTCATCAGCGGGCGTCGCGGCAACCGCTATCGACGCCCTGGCGGCCAGCTCATGCCGCGCGAGGAGTTCGATCACCACCTGTCCAACATGCTCTCGGGGCTGTTCTCGCTGGGCGGTCAACCCGATCACGTGCTGGTCGAGTATTGCGTGCAGTTCGATCCGATATTCGACAGCGTCAGCTACAAGGGCGTACCCGATATCCGCATCATCGTGTTCCTGGGCTATCCCGTGATGGCGATGATCCGGTTGCCCACGCGCATGTCCGACGGCAAGGCCAACCTCCACCAGGGCGCGATCGGGGTGGGTATCGACCTGCCAACCGGCATCACCCGACGCGGGGTCTGGGGGCGTGAACTGGTGCGCGAGCACCCCGACACCGAGCACTCGATCGTCGGGCTTACGATCCCGCACTGGGACGAGCTGCTGCTGATCGCCGCCAAGGCCTGCGAGCTGTCGGGGCTCGGTTACGTCGGCGTCGACATCGTGCTCGACCGCGATCGCGGACCGCTGGTTCTGGAGCTAAATGCACGGCCCGGGCTCGCGGTCCAGATGGCCAACGGCAATGGGCTGCTGCATCGCCTGCGGCGGGTGCAGGCGCTGGAGGCGGCGGGAGCGCTCGCGGGCGACCCACTCGAGCGCATCGCCTTCTCGAAGGCAAACTTTCCTACCGCCTAGGGACCCCTGAACGGATTGATGGATTGCGCGGTGCCGGGAGGCACCGCCGCGAGTCGATTGCCCAGGTGTACCCACCTTCCGGAGTGCCAGTCGCGCAGCGTTCAGTGATTGCACCTAGACTCTTGGAAACCGCTTCCGCCTGCAAGGTCGGGGCTGCGGAGTTCCTACATCGCTGGCGGTGTCCGTACCGCCTGAAGCCGGAGATGAACTGGTGAACAGATACTCAACAAGCTTGCTCGGCCTTTTCGGCACTGCCCTGGCACTCATGATCGCCGCGGCGAGCCCGACGCCCGCGGCGGCGCAAAGCGCCGACCGCAGCGACAGGGACGACCTCAACGAAGCGCCCGAGAGTGCGGTGGATTCCCGCCGGTCGTCCTGGGCGAAGAAGAAGCGAACCGACTCCTCGACGAGCAAGCAGCAGCCGGCGGGGAAGGGCCAGTACGCGAATTCCAGCCGCGCCGAGCCCAAGGTCGAGCTCTCCGAGGCCGGACAGAAGAATATCAATCGCGCCTACGAGCTCATCGGCGAGGAAAAGTACGCCGATGCCGAGAAGATCCTGAAGGAAGTCGTTGCGGGCAAGCGCTCGTCGCCTTACGAAAAGGCGCTGGCGCTGCAGGGACTTTCGAGCGCGGCCTGGGAACAGGAGCGTCCCGCCGAAGCCTTGAGTCTCGGTCAGCAGGCGCTCGACTCGAACGCCTTGCCCAACGAACAGCATTTCACTGGCATCTATCAACTGGCCCAGATGAACGTCGGCGAGGAACAGTACGACGGCGCACTCGCGCTGATCGACAAGTGGATGCGCGAGTCGGGCGTAGAGAAAGCCGACGCCTATGCGCTGCGCGGCAATGCGCTGTATCGACTTGAGCGGTTCCCGGAATCTGCCGACGCGCTCAAGAAGGCCATCGCCCTCACGGACAAGCCGAACGACGGCTGGACGCAGATGCTGCTGGCCACGTACTACGAACAGGAGAACTACGCTGAAGCCGCGAAGGTTGGCGAGGAAATGCTGGCCAAATCCCCGGACGACGAGAAGCTCATCGCGAATCTGGCGGCAGCGTACGCGGAAGCCGAGCAGAACGAGAAGGCGGTGGCGTTGCTCGAGGGCGCGTACCAGCGCGGGGTGCTGAAGTCGCCGGACCAGATCAGGCAGCTTTATCAGCTCTACAACTACCTGGAGAAGCCCCAGCAGGCGGCCAAGGTCATCAATGACGGCATCGCCAAGGGCACGCTCAAGGAAGACCTCGAAACCACCAAGGCGCTGGCCTATGCGCATACGACGGCGGAACAGTACGCCGAGGCCGCAGCGGCCTACGGCCGCGCCGCCCAGTTCGCCAAGGATGGGGAGATGGACTATCAGCGCGGGTTCCTGCTCGTGCAGGAGCTCGACCAGGTCAGCGAGGGCAAGGCCGCGCTGACGACGGCGATCAGCAAGGGCGTCTCCAAGCCCGGCAATGCCTACATCCTGATCGGCAACGCCGAACTCGAGTCTGGCAACAAGACCGCGGCAGTGGCGGCGTACGAGAAGGCGCGAGGCTATCCCGAGTCGAAATCCATGGCGGAGACATGGTTGAAAGGCAACCGGTAACGCATTCAATGTGACAGCAAAGTTTTCTTGTTTTCGCGACGGCGTCTGGTGTACCGTCCGCCGTCCCGGAGCTCAAGAATGGGTTGAGCCGCAGCGGCCTCGGTTGCCGCCGTGGTAAGTGACGCTTCGTCGCTGCTCCCGGGTGCCGAAACTCTTTTGGGTTGCGCAGAATGAACATGGCCGAGACGATCGAACGCGACACGATCAACTGGCGCAAGGTCACCGCTTACTCGGTGGCCATCGCCGTGCACGTCGGCATGTTCCTGTTCCTGCTCGCGCCGCCACAGGCGGGCCCCTCCGAAGTGGCCGAGGAGGAAGCGGTCACCGACGTGGTGTTTCTCGAGCCACCACCCCCACCTCCGCCCCCACCCCCGCCGCCGCCCGAGCCGCCGAAGATCATCAAGCAGGAGATCAAGGAAGAGCGCCCGCTGCCCACGCCGCCGCCCGAGCCGGAACCCGATCCCGTGGTGTTCGACGAGCCGCTGCCGATGGCCGAGCCCGCGCCGCCTCCGGCCCCGCCCGCGCCGCCCGCACCCGCGATCCCGGATACCGGCGCTTCGGAAGACCCGAGCTATCGCCGCAACAACCCGATCCGCTATCCCCCGCAGGCGGTACGCAAGCGGCTGGAGGGCAAGGTGATGCTGAAGGTGCTCGTCGGCGTCGACGGCACGCCGAAGTCGGTCGAAATCCACAAGACCAGCCGCCATCGCGAACTCGATCGCGCCGCGATCGACGCCGTGAAGAAGTGGCGATTCAATCCGGAAATCCGCGACGGCCAGGCCATCGAGGGTTTCGTCCTCGTCCCAATCGATTTCACGCTCAACGAAGGGTAACGTCATGCTGCAAGACCCCAACGCAACAGGTGTCCCGATCGCCGGCAGCGACAATGCCGCCGCCCTTCAGCAGATGGGCTTCTCGCACCTTATCCAGGATTTCGACTGGGTCGGCTGGACGGTATTCGTGCTGCTGATCGTGATGTCGATCAGTTCCTGGTTCTACATCGTGATCAATGCGATCCGCAACGCGCGCATCACGGGTCGCATGGACAAGGTGATCCAGACGTTCTGGCAGACGCCGAACGCGGCTGATGCCATCCGCTTCATGGAGCAGCAGCCCAAATGGGAGCCCTTCTCGAAGATCGCGCTCGATTGCGCTTCCGCCGCCGCGCATCACCAGCGGCATGAAGGCTCGCGACTGGTCGAGGCGTTGAACCGCTCCGAGTTCATCGACCGTTCCCTGCGCCAGGCGGTCGCGCGCGAAAGCAACAAGCTCGAGAACGGCTTGACCCTGCTGGCGACGGTCGGCTCCTCGGCCCCGTTCGTGGGACTGCTGGGTACGGTGTGGGGCATCTACAAGGCCTTGATCCGCATCGGCGCCACCGGTCAGGCGTCGATCGACGCGGTGGCTGGGCCCGTGGGCGAGGCCCTGATCATGACGGCGTTCGGTTTGTTCGTCGCGATTCCGGCGGTGCTCGCGTACAACTTCTTCGTACGCGGAAATCGCAACATCAACGCCAAGTTCGACGAATTCGCCAACGATCTCCACGACTTCTTCGCGACCGGGTCGCGCGTCGATGCGGCGCCGCGCGCCGGCATCGCGCCGGGCGCCCAGCAACCGGCAAGAACGACGTAGTCGGGCTCCGGTCCGACTCGTCGTCGACAGCGGCTTTCGAACAAGCAAACCAGGCGGAGCAGTTCCATGGGAATGGGTGCGGGCCACGAACCAGGCGGCGTGATGGCCGAGATCAATGTCACGCCGATGGTGGACGTGATGCTGGTGCTGCTGATCATCTTCATGATCACGGCACCACTCATGTCGCACAAGATCAAGGTCGAGCTGCCGCAGGCGCAGATGGAACCGAACAAGGAACCCCCCGCCACCATCACGCTGACCATGGAGACCAACGGCAGGGTCTACTGGAACGACGCGCCGACGGTGCAGGAAAGCATCGACAACCAGCTGCGCATCGAGGCCAAGCGCACGCCGCAGCCCGAAGTGCAGATCCGGGCGGATCGCGACACACCGTACGGTGAAGTGGCGAAGCTCATGATCTCGGCCAAGAATGCCGGCATGAAGAAGGTTGGATTCATCACCACACCGCAGCGCGGCGGCGGCTGACACCGCGCGCTCCGGGGCAGGATCAGAACATGGCATTCACGAACAACAAGGCCTCAGGACCCATGTCCGACATCAACGTCACGCCGATGGTGGACGTGATGCTGGTGCTGCTCATCATCTTCATGATCACGGCGCCGATTCTCGCGCACAAGGTCGATATTGATCTGCCGCAGAAGACGCGCAATCCGATCACCGAACCCAAGGATCCGCCGCCGCCAATCGACCTGCGCATTCTCGCCACCGGGGAAATGTTCTGGAACGGACAGCCCCTGATCCGCGAGGCGCTGGAGCCGCAGTTGCGGCTCGAAGCCGGCAAGGATCCGCAGCCGCTGCTGCAGGTGGATGCCGACAAGCTGACGCCGTACCAGGCCGTCGCTGACGTGCTCGCCACCGCCAAGCGGGTTCAGATGGAGAAGATCGGCTTCAAGAACCTCGGTTCCTGACCGGGGCAAGCCGCGCGGCTCCCTTGCCGCGAGGCGCTCGCGTTCTAGGAGCGCTCAGTCGGGACGCCACCACCCACGATGGCGAGATACGCCGCGACGGTGTTCGCAAGACCCTCGTAGAGCGCCTCCGCGATCAACGCGTGGCCGATCGATACCTCGAGCACGCCGGGAACCGACGCGAGGAACCGCGCCAGATTGCGCTGGTCGAGATCGTGCCCTGCATTGACGCCAAGTCCAGCTTCCCGCGCGGCGAGCGCGGTGCGCGCGCAAGCCGCGAGTGCCGATGCGGGGTCGCCGGAGCGGAACGCCGCCGCGTAGGGTCCCGTGTAGATCTCGACGCGCTGGACACC
>JBGTIG010000443.1:0-3373 GCA_041745755.1 Lysobacterales bacterium | reverse complement strand
CTTCGATCCCCGGCACCAAGCTGCCTATTCGAAGCCGTTGGCGAAAATGATCTCCGAAAAACTTGCGCTGGAGAACTGGTACACCGCGCCGTTCTGCACCGCGATGTAAAGATTGCCGGCCAGGTCCTCGCCGAAGCCGATAGGGTTCGATGCCGCGAGTATCGGCGCGCCGGGCGCGCTTTCCCAACGCGTCTGCGTCCAGCCAGTGGCCGAACCCGCGTCCGGACGGCCGAAGAAAATCTCGCGCGAGCAGAAGTCCGCGTAGACGTACGTACCCCGGAACGGCGCGATGGGGCCACGATATCGATAGCCGCCAGTCACGGAGCACCGACCGGACGAATGGTTGTAGTTGATGACTGGCAGTAAACCGAAACTGCACGAATTGGCGGCGCCGCCCGGATACGTCTGCCGACCTTCGCAGGTGCTCCACCCTAGATTCTGCGGCCCAGTTCCAGAGGCAATCAAATCGAGTTCCTCCCAGACGTTTTGGCCGACGTCTGCGATCCACATGTCGTTGGTTGCCCGGTCGAAGCTGAAGCGAAACGGGTTGCGCAGGCCCACGTGATAGATCTCGTCGCACGTGTTGGCGGTACCGGTGTGCGGGTTGTCGGCGGGAATGCGGTAGTTGGCCGTGGTGCCGGTCGCGACGCCGCACATTTCTGCACTCGCGTTCGCGGTCGTGCCGTCTACGTCGACGCGGAGGATCTTGCCGAGCAACGCGTAGTTCGGTTCCGCGCCGGGCGCGCAGTTCGACGGAATCCCGTCTGTCGGTTTGCGCCACAGACACTCCGCAAAGCCATGCGGATTGCCCTGCGGGCCGCCATCGCCCATCGACACGTACAGGTAACCGTCGTCGCCGAAGTGGATATCTCCGCCGTTGTGATTGCTGGCCATGTCTCCGATCGTGAGGAGAACAGTACGTGTCGAGGGATCGACGACGTCGGGGTTTCCGGTTACGCGATACTCGACGGTGAGCTGGTCTGCGACCGGACCGATGTTGGAGCCGCCCGCAGCGCGCGTATGCTGTACGAAGAAGCGCCCGTTGATTGCGAAGTTCGGGTGGAAGGCGAGACCAAGCAGGCCCTGCTCATTGCTGAGGCCAACCGGAATCGTCAGGAACGGCGTCGCCTCGACCACCCCGTTGCGATAAATGAAGATGCCGCCATTGAGCGACACGATGAACAAGCGACCGCTTGCATCATTCGGCTGCGCCACCGCAATCGGTTCCGACACACCGGAAATATTGAGGTTCGTGAGCGTGAGGTCCGCTGGCGTGGTCTGCGCCGCGCAGGTTCCCGCGGTCAACAGGACTGGCAAGGCGCAACTGTGCAATACATGTCGAAGATTCATGGGGGGCCCAGATGATGCGCGGCCGTCAGGCCGCAGGTGGTGAAGCAAGATAACGGGAACGGTGAAACGTCAAGTGTGCGATTCCAGCGTGAACTTGTCGTGATCCATGTTGCAGTTGCGCGATTCCGCGGGTGCGGTGCGCGAATTCGGCCCCTGCGGCACTCTCAATCCGACATGCGCTTGCGGCGGATCAGCGCGGAGATGTCCTCGGTGCCGTGGCCGTCATGAACGAGCGCCGCGTAGTCCGCGAGCGACTGGCGCACCACGTCGCTGCGGGTGCCCGCCTCGGCGGCCAGCTCGGCGACGATGCCGAGGTCCTTGTGCAGCAGGGCGGACTTGAAGCCCTGCTCGAAGCGGCCTTCGAGCATGCTCGCGCCGCGCCGGTCGAGGAACCAGCATCCGGCCGCACCTGCCTTCAGGGTCTCGAGCAGATCGCCGTGGTCGAGCCCGAGCGCGTCCCCGAGCGCAAGGCCCTCGCACACACCCTGCGCGATGCCTGCGATCAGCACCTGGTTCACGGCCTTGGTGGCCTGGCCGTTGCCGACCGGCCCCATGTGAGTCACGCGCGTGGCGAAGGTACCGAGCATCGCGCGCACGCGATCGAGCGTGACGGTTTCCGCTCCCACCATCGCCGACAGTGAGCCTTTGCGCGCGCCCTCGACCCCGCCCGAGACCGGTGCATCCACGAAATCCGCGCCGACTTCGCGCAGGATTGCCGCGCAGCGGCGTGCGCTTGCGGGCGCGATGGTGGAGGTGTCCACCAGCACGAACCCCCGCGGCGCGTGTCGCGCCAGCAGCGTCGCGATCCCGAGGACGTCGGCATCGGCGGACACGCAACTGACTACGAACGCGCAGTTACGCGACAACTCCCCGATGTCCTCGATCGCCTCGACACCGAGGTCACCGGCGAGCGCCTGCGCTTTCGTGTGGGTGCGGTTCGCGACCGCGCGGAGCATGCCCGCGTGCGCGAGATGCCGGGCCATGTGCTCGCCCATGGCGCCGAGTCCGATGAATCCGACGTTGGCGGGGAGCGCGCTCATGCGCGGGCGCGCCGCACGAGCCGCACATGCTTCAACGGGCTTTCCACGAACCGTACCGACGCTCTTGCCTTCTCCCCGTTTACGGGGAGAAGGTGCCGAAGGCGGATGAGGGGCTGTCGAATCGAAAACTGGCCCCTCATCCGGCGCTGCGCGCCACCTTCTCCCCGCTGGCGCAGGGAGAAGGCAAATCCTTCCATCGCTCTGAGTTCAAGGTCACGGTGCAGTTTCATGGCGCGGAAATGGGGCTCAGCACGGACCGATCGGGATTGCCCGCGGGTTCAACGCGAGGTTCACTCATGCAGGGTGTCCTCGAGATACGTGTAACCGGTGAGGGCGGTTTCGAGCGCGCCGCGCACGCGCTCGATGTCCTCGCGCGTGAAACGGCTCGCGGCTTCGCTCAGCTTGCGCGCGAACCGCAGGCGAAGATCGCTGGCATCGTAGCCGACGTAACCGAGCAGCCGGTCCGACGTATCGCCGCGGCGCGCGTGATCGAGCTTGAACCCTGCTGCGGTCATGCGCACGTCGACCGAGTCGGTGTCGCCGAAGAGGTTATGGATGTCGCCCAGCGTCTCCTGGTACGCGCCGACCAGGAAGATGCCGAGCCGGTAGGATTCCCCGGCGCGCGGAGCGTGCAGCGGCAGGCTCGTGTCCAGGCCCTGCGAGTCGACGTAGAGATCGATGCGTCCATCGGAGTCGCAGGTCAGATCCGCGATGACGCCATGCCGCTCCGGCGCACGATCGAGCCCGGCGATCGGCATGATGGGGAACACCTGGTCGATGGCCCATACGTCGGGGATCGACTGGAACAGGGAGAAGTTGACGAAGTACTTGTCGACCAGCTTCTCGTTGAGCTCGTCGAGCACCTGGCGATGCGAGCGCTCGTCGGTGCGAAGACGCGCACGCACCGCGTTGGCGATCGCGAAGAACAGGTCGTCGAGCGTGGCGCGCTGGGCAAGATCGAGACCACCCAGCGCGAACAGCGA
>JBGTIG010000442.1:0-4856 GCA_041745755.1 Lysobacterales bacterium | reverse complement strand
CGCAGAATTCTGGAGCTTTCGATGTCGCATCCTGTTCTCAAGGCGCTCGGCCTGACGGCCGCGCAACCCGGCACCTACCTGGGCGACGGCCGCTGGTCGAAGACCACCGACGCCGGCACGCTCGAGCCCGTGAATCCCGCCACCGGCGCCGTGCTGGGTCAGGTGCATGCCTCGAACGAATCCGATTACGAGACCCTGATCGCGCGCGCGCTCGAGGTTCAGCAGGCGTGGCGAGTGACGCCTGCACCGAAGCGCGGGGAAGCGATTCGCCTCTGCGCTGATGCGCTCCGCGCCAACAAGGGGAAACTCGGCGCGCTGGTCGCGCTCGAGATGGGCAAAGTCCGCGCGGAAGGCGACGGCGAGGTCCAGGAGATGATCGACATCGGCGACTTCGCCGTCGGTCTTTCCCGGCAGCTGTATGGGCTCACCATGCATTCGGAGCGTCCCGGACACCGGATGTACGAGCAGTACCACCCGCTGGGCCTTGTCGGGATCATCAGTGCCTTCAATTTCCCCGTGGCGGTCTGGGCCTGGAACGCTTTCCTGGCCGCGGTATGCGGCGATGTGACGATCTGGAAACCGTCGCCCAAGACGCCGCTCTCCGCCCTCGCTGCGCTGCGCATCTGCAACGAGGCGCTCGAGTCCGGTGGATTCCCGTCGATCTTCTATCTGTTCAACGACGCCGGAACCGAACTCGCCTCCCGGTTCGTCGACGACCCTCGCGTCGCGCTCATCAGCTTCACCGGGTCAACGCGCGTGGGGCGCACGGTGGCAGAGCGCGTGGCGCAACGCCTGGGCCGTTGCCTGCTCGAACTCGGTGGCAATAACGCGATCATCGTCGACCAAACGGCCGACCTTGCGCTCGCCATTCCCGCGATCGTGTTCGGCGCCTGCGGCACCGCCGGGCAACGCTGCACGAGTACGCGCCGGGTATTCATCCACGAGGGAATTTTCGACGACGTGCTGAAACGCCTGATCGCCGCTTACGCGCAGGTCTCCCGCAAGATCGGCGACCCCAACGAAGCGGGCATGCTGATGGGACCCCTGATCGACTCCGATGCGGTGGCGCGGTTCCGGTCCGCGATCGACCGCGCGAAGCAGGCAGGAGGCACAATAGTGACGGGAGGCACGGTAATCGAACGCGAGGGCAACTTCGTCGAGCCGACGATCATCACGGGAATCGCCAACTCCGATGCGGTGGTGCAGACAGAGACGTTCGCGCCGATCCTCTACGCCATGCCGTTCTCCTCGCTCGAGGAGGCGATGCTCGCGCACAACGCGGTTCCGCAAGGTTTGAGTTCGGCGATCTTCACGTCGAGCGTCAAGGCTTCGGAAGCGTTTCTCTCGTCGGCGGGCTCGGACTGCGGCATCGCCAATGTCAACATAGGCACGTCGGGTGCGGAGATCGGCGGCGCGTTCGGTGGAGAGAAGGAAACGGGAGGTGGCCGCGAGTCCGGATCGGACGCGTGGAAGGTCTACATGCGCCGCCAGACCAACACCATCAATTACTCGGACGCGCTGCCGCTCGCCCAGGGCATAAGCTTCGACCTGCCGTAGCAATCGGACCGGCGAACGTCATCCGGGTTCCAGCCGCGCCGGGGAATGCCGCCGCAGCTGGGCGGCCATAAGCCTGCTGTCGCACCGGACTCCCCATGTACGCCCTCGCCCGATCACTGTTGTTCACCCTCGACGCCGAGACCGCGCACGGACTCGGGTTGCGGGCAATGAACGCCGCCTACCGCAGCGGACTCGGCGCCGCGCTTGCGCGACCACCCGAGCCGCTCCCCGCTCGCGCGTTCGGCATCGACTTCCCGAATCCCGTGGGTCTCGCCGCGGGGCTCGACAAGAACGGTGCCTGCATCGACGCGCTGGCGTCGCTCGGTTTCGGCTTCATCGAGATCGGAACCACCACGCCAAAGCCCCAGCCGGGCAATTCAAAGCCCCGCATGTGGCGCCTGCCGGAACACCGCGCCATCATCAATCGGCTCGGCTTCAACAACCACGGCGTGGATGCGCTGGTTCGCAACGTCGAGCGGGCGCGGCGAAGCGTTCCCCTGGGCATCAACATCGGCCGCAATGCGGACACGCCGAATGAGAATGCGCTGGACGACTATCGCACCTGCCTGCAACGCGTCTACCCGCTCGCCGACTACATCACGGTCAACATATCCTCCCCCAACACCAAGGGCCTGCGCGCGCTGCAGTCGGGCGATGCGCTTGCCGCGCTGCTGGGGGGGCTCATGGAAACCCGCGAGTCGCTGAGCGGCCGCCACGGCAGGCGCGTGCCGCTGCTGGTGAAGGTTGCACCTGATCTCGACGATGCCGCGATCGACGACATCGCACGCGCGCTCGATCGAGTGCGCGTCGATGGCGTGATAGCCACCAACACCACACTGGAGCGCAGCTCCGTCGCCGCGCATCGCCATGCACGCGAGGCCGGCGGACTTTCCGGTCCACCGCTGTTGAAGCGCTCGAATCGCGTGCTCGCGGCGTTGCGGGCGCGGCTTGACGCATCCATCGAGCTCATCGGCGTCGGCGGCATCGACAGCGCCGATTCTGCGCGCAGCAAGCGGGCCGCGGGCGCCGCACTTGTGCAGTTCTACACGGGCCTCGTGTATCGAGGACCCGCGCTGATCCACGAATGCGTGGACGCCCTGCGGTGATGCCGGACTCCGCTGACATCCCGGGCGTTCGCGTCAGGCGCGACGCCGATCTCACCGCACTCAACACTTTGCGCCTTGTCGCGCGCACCGACCTGCTGGTCGAGGTGCTGGATCACGCCTCGCTCGGAAAGGCGCTGCGCGTCTTCGGTCCGCCACGCGCGGTTCTCGGAGGCGGGAGCAACGTGGTGCTCGCGCGTGTTGTCGAAGGTCCGGTGTTTCGCCTCCTCGGTCGTGGATTTCGCGCCGACGCCGTCGACTCCGACCTGGTAGGCGTGCGCGTGGAGGCGGGCATCGAGTGGGACGACGTCGTCGATCGGTGTATCGCCGCCGGGGCGCACGGCATCGAGAACCTCGCGCTGATTCCCGGTCTCGCGGGCGCAGCGCCAATACAGAACATCGGCGCGTATGGCGTCGAGATCGCCGACGCGATCGCGGCCGTCGAGGTGATCGATCTCGAGTCGATGAAGCCTCGGGTTCTTCTCGGGGCGGAATGCGAATTCGGCTATCGCGACAGTCGCTTCAAGCGCGAGCCCGGTGCCTGGGTGGTTACCGCGCTTGAACTCCGGCTGCGCACCCGTTTCGCGCCTCGGCTGGAGTACCTCGGACTCGCCGACGAGCTGCGCGCATCGTCGATCGACTCGCCGACTGCGAGCCAGGTCGCCGATGTCGTACGCCGCATCAGGCGTGGCAAGTTGCCCGACCCGACGCAGACGCCGAACGCCGGCAGCTTTTTCAAGAATCCCTCCGTGGCGATGGACGCGGCCATGGGCTTGCGCCATCGCTGGCCGCTGCTGCCCGTGTATCCGCAGGACGACGGCAGCGCCAAGCTCAGCGCCGCCTGGCTGATCGAATCCTGCGGAATGAAAGGGGCGACCCATGGCGGAGCCGCTATATCGATGCAGCACGCGCTGGTGATGGTCAACCTCGGCGGGGCGGACGCGGACGGCGTGCTCGCGCTCGCCGCGGAGGTCATCGAACGTGTTCGCGCGACGTTCGGTCTCGCGCTCGAACGCGAACCCGTGGTGATCGAGGGTCGGGGGCGGTAGGGATTCTTCGGCGAAAAGGATGCGCGCTGGGTCGGTACCACGAGGTAATTGATTGTTCCGGGCGCGCTGCCGGGGAAGGTTTGGCGCACGCGATTGGCCCGGCGTAGACTCTGGGCATGCGCGCCCATCATCCTGCCTGGTATCTGCTGGCGTTCGTGCCTCCTGCCCTGCTGCCCGTGGCGGCATTCGCGGGCGCCATCTCCGGATGGCACGATGCGTTCGCGTGGTTGCCTCTGTTCGTGTTGTTCGTGCTGCTGCCGATCGTCGATGCGATGATCGGCGGCGATGCCACGACACCACCCGACGGCGGCGATGCCCTGGAGAAGTTGCAGGCTGCGCCTGCCTATCGATGGTTGACCATCGCCTGCGTACCCCTGCAATGGATGCTGCTTGCCTTCGGCCTCTGGCACTTCGCCCGCACCGGTTTCAGCCTCTTCGGCGCGGCCGGCTGGCTGCTTTCGCTGGGTGTGGTGGGTGGCGTGCTTGCGATCAATGTCGCGCACGAGTTGATCCACAGGGCGGGGCGCATCGAACCCCTGCTCGGTGGACTGCTGCTCGCGAGCGTCGGCTACGCTGGCTTCGGGATCGAGCACCTGCGCGGACATCACGTGCACGTCGCAACCCCGAACGATCCCTCAACCGCAAGGCTTGGCGAGTCGTCATTGGCATTCGTCATTCGCGGAGTGCTCACCAACCCCATTCGCGCGTGGCGACTGACGCGCACCCGCCGGGAGCGCCTGGAGCTCATCGGCTGGCACGCGCTCACGTTCCTGGCGGCGCTGGCTTTCGCGATCGCGCTCGGCGTGGCTGCCGGGCTGGCGTTCCTCGCGCAGGCGCTCATCGCATCGGCTTCGCTCGAGGTCATCAACTACATCGAGCACTACGGCTTGAGACGCGAGAAGGTTTCCGAGCGGGGTTTTGCGCGGGTGACGCACGCGCACTCGTGGAACTCGAACTGCACGCTCACCAATCTCATGCTGTTGCAGTTGCAGCGTCATGCGGACCATCACGCCAATCCACGCCGGCGCTACCAGGCGCTGCGGCATCGGGTCGATTCCCCACAATTGCCTGCCGGATACGCCGCCATGTTCGTGCTCGCGCTGGTGCCACCGCTGTGGCGCCGCGTCATGGATCGGCGCGTACTGGC
>JBGTIG010000441.1:0-2642 GCA_041745755.1 Lysobacterales bacterium | reverse complement strand
CCAATGTGCGGGCGCGCAGCGCGGTGATGCGCGTGGCCGAACGCACGTCCGCATCCTGCGATCGCGCGGCATGAGCGCACGCGCCTTCCTGACGCTCGGGGTCCTGCTGCTGGCGCTGGTCGGTAGTGCGATCGGCATCGTGCACGCCCGGCAGGAGACACGCCGGCTGTTCGTCGAGCTGACTGCGCTCGAGGCGACCCGCGACGAATTCAATGTGGATTTCGGACGCCTGCAACTCGAACAGGCAACCTGGGCCGAGCCGCAGCGCATAGAAACCATCGCGCGCGACCAGCTCGGGATGGTGTTTCCGGCGCCGGCCGACACGCGCGTGATCCGGCAGTGAACACGCGCCCCAACCGCCGCCACGTGGCATTGCCGCAGACCGACCTCCGCCTGCGCGTGCGTGTGGTTGCCGGCGTGATGCTCGCGGTCGCCTGCGTATGGGCGGCGCGCGCGGCGCATCTGCAGGTCGTGCAGAAGGATTTCCTGCAGGAGCAGGGCGAGGAGAGATTCCTGCGTACGGTCGAGATCGCCGCTTCGCGCGGCACCGTGACCGATCGCAACGGCGATCCGCTGGCGATCTCGACTCCCGTCGAATCGATCTGGGCCAACCCCGCGGCGGTGCTCGCGCATCGTGATCGCATACCGGAACTCGCGACCGCCCTCGGTGTGAATCCCGTGGAACTTGAGCGCAGGATCGCGTCGCGAGGCAAGCGTGAGTTCGTGTACCTGCGCCGGCGCATGCCACCGCAGGACGCGCAGGTCGTGCTCGATCTCGGCGTCGACGGTGTCAACTCGATGCGCGAGTACCGACGCTATTACCCGACGGGAGAACTCGCGGCGCACGTGCTCGGCTACACGAACATCGACGACCACGGGCAGGAGGGACTCGAGCTCGCGTTCGACGAATGGCTGGCCGGCAAACCCGGTGCGCAACGCGTGATCCGCGACCGGCGCGGACACGTGGTGGAGACCGTCGAACTGGTCCGCGCGGCGGAACAGGGCAAAGACCTCAAGCTGACCCTCGATCGACGCGTGCAGCACCTGGCCGCGCGCGAACTCAAGTCTGCGATCGCCGAGCATCGTGCGCAGAGCGGTTCGGTGGTGATTCTCGATGTGCGCAGTGGCGAGGTCGTCGCCATGGTCAACCATCCTTCGTACAACCCGAACGCGGGTCGCAGTGCGCACGCGGGCGCGCGCCGCAATAGGGCGGTGACCGACGTGTTCGAGCCCGGTTCGGTCGCAAAACCCTTCACCGTCGCCGCAGGGCTCGAGTCGGGCAAGTTCACCACGACGACGCAGATCGACACGACCTCCGGTTACCTCAAGGTCGGCCGCTACGCCGTGCGCGACATCCACAACTACGGCATGGTCGATCTCACCCGCCTGCTGACGAAGTCGAGCAATGTCGGTGCCGCGCGTATCGCCGAGCAGCTCGACGACGAGCATCTGTTCGACATGTTCCATCGCTTCGGCTTCGGCGAGAGCACGGGTAGCGGATTCCCCGGCGAGGCCGCGGGCGTGCTGCCAGCCGCCTCCGGCTGGAGCGACATCGAGAAGGCGACGCTCTCGTTCGGGTACGGGCTTTCCGTCACGCCATTGCAGCTGGCGCAGGCGTATGCCGCCCTCGGCAACGGCGGCCGACTGGTGCCCGCGACGTTCGTGGCGGGGCAGGAGCCCGAGAGCCAGGCGGTGCTGGATCCCGCCATCGCGCGCGAGCTGCTGACGATGCTCGAGACGGTGACCCATGCCGGTGGCACCGCCACTCGTGCCGCGGTTCCGAACTTCCGGGTCGCCGGCAAGACGGGCACATCGCGCAAGAATGCCGCGGGCGGATACCACCAGAAACGCTACATCAGCGTGTTTGCAGGCCTGGTTCCGGCGTCGCGTCCGCGTTTCGTCGGCGTCGTGGTCATCGACGATCCAGCGGGCGCCGCGTACTACGGCGGCGCGGTCGCCGCGCCCGTGTTCGGCAGGATCATGCCGGAAGCGCTGCGCCTGCTGAACGTGCCACCGGATAACCTGCAACTCGCCAGCACGGCGACAGCCGCCACGGTCACGCTCACCGCCCAATCGGCGGAATCGCCGGCAGCAGGAACGCCAATGCTTGCGGCAGTCGTGCCCGATTCCACAGCGAGACTCGATACCGAGTCGGAGCTGGCGGCGACAGCGGAGGGCCTGCCGCCATGATCACCGGCGTTCCGGTCCGACTCAGCGCATTGCTGGGCGACGCGCCAGTTCTCGCGTCCATGAGCGATGTCGAGATCACCGGTCTCACGCTCGACTCGCGGACCGCCCGCGACGGTTACGGCTTCGTTGCGCTGCGCGGCGCCAGCCACCACGGGCTCGAGCATGCGAAATCCGCCGCCGCCAATGGCGCGCGCTGCGTGTTGTGGGAGCCCGGGGCATCAGGTGATGGTGAGTCAGCGGCTGCGCTGGTGCGGGCGCTCGGTGTTCCTGTGATCGCGGTTCCGAACCTGCGCGGTCGACTGGGCGGGATCGCGGATCGCCTGCACGGCGAGCCCTCGCGCGATCTGGCCATCACCGGAGTGACGGGCACCAACGGCAAGACCTCGTTCGTGCAGCTGCTGGCGCAGGCCCTCGGCGGGGCCGGCCATCGCGTCGCGACGATCGGCACGCTC
>JBGTIG010000440.1:0-5148 GCA_041745755.1 Lysobacterales bacterium | reverse complement strand
GCCTTTGTCGAACCCAGTCGGAGTAACCGCCCACGTACTCGCCCACGCGTCCGTTGCCTTCCATCACGAGGGTCGAGGTCACCACGCGATCGAGAAACTCGCGATCATGGCTGACCAGCAGCAGCGTTCCCTCGTACTCGTCGAGTAGTTCCTCCAGCAGGTCCAGTGTCTCGATATCGAGATCATTGGTCGGCTCGTCCATCACCAGCAGGTTCGACGGCCGGGCGAACAATCGCGCCAGCAGCAGTCGATTGCGTTCGCCTCCGGACAACCGCGTGATCGGCGCCCGGGCGCGTTCGGGCGTGAAGAGGAAATCCTGCAGATAACCGAGCACATGCTTGCGCCGGCCATTGACCTCGATGAACTCGAGCCCTTCGGCGACGTTCTCCAACGCGTTCCAGTCTTCGCGCAGCGTCGCGCGCTGCTGGTCGAAGTAGGCGACCTCGAGCCGCGTGCCCCGGCGCATTTCCCCGCCATCGGGGGCAAGGTCACCGAGCAGCACCCGCAGCAGGGTGCTCTTGCCACTGCCGTTGGCGCCGATGAGGCCGATGCGGTCGCCGCGCATCACCACCGTCGAGAAGTTCCGGAGGACGCACTTTTCACCGAACGCGAAGTCCACCTTGCGAGCCTCCAGCACCTTGCGGCCGGAACTGGTCGCCTGGGCGGCATCCATGCGCACCGAGCCGGGCTGCTCCCTGCGTGCCGCGCGTTCGCGCCGCATCGACTCGAGCCGGCGCACCCGGCCTTCATCGCGCGTGCGCCGGGCCTTGATGCCCTGCCGTATCCACGCTTCTTCCTGGGCCAGGAATTTGTCGAAGCGCTCCTGTTCGGACGCCTCGGCGTCGAGGCGTTCGGAGCGCCTGCGCACGTAATTGTCCCAGTCGCCGGGCCAGCTCGTGACTGCGCCACGATCGATCTCGATGATGCGGGTCGCGAGATTGCGCAGGAATCGGCGGTCATGCGTCACGAACACCAGCCCACCCGGCCATCCGCGCAGGAATTCCTCCAGCCACTCGATCGATGCGATGTCCAGATGATTGGTGGGCTCGTCCAGCAGCAGCAGGTCGGGCTGCGCCACCAGTGCGCGCGCGAGCAGCACGCGACGTTTCAATCCTCCGGACAGTTCCGCGAACAGCGCATCGCCGTCGAGCGCCAGCCGCGACAGCGTTTCCTCGACGCGTGCCTCCATCGTCCATCCGTGGGCGGCTTCGATGCGCCCGTGCAACTCGGCCAGCATGTCGGTGTCGATCCGCTCGGCGTGGGTGAGCCGGTGGTAGTGCGCCAGGTCCTCGCCGAGGCCCTCGATGCCGCCGGCCACCACGTCGAACACCGTGCCCTGCATCGCCCGCGGCACCTCCTGGTCAAGCAGCGTGACCCGCAGGCTACCGTCGGCACGGAGGATGCCGTCGTCGGGCTTGATTTCGCCGGCCATCAGCCGCAGCAGCGTCGACTTGCCGACACCGTTGCGGCCGATCAGCGCAATGCGCTCACCGCCATCGATGGCCAGCGACACATGCTCGAGCAAGGCCGGGCCCCCGACACTGAACGCGACATTGTCGAGGGTGAGCAAAGCCATGCGGAGGGGTTCACAGACGCGGCGGACTCGCAGCATAATCCGACCGCCGGGAAGTCGCAGTCATCGGGGCTGCGCCCGCACGCAGAGGAGCGCGGTATGAGCAAGGGCCTGGACAAGAAGAAGGAAGACAAAAAGAAGCCCGCCAAGACGATGAAGGAGAAGCGGGCCGCGAAGGAAGAGAAGCGGGCGGCGAAGCGCTGAATCCGCTACCGGCCCGCAATGAGCCCGCGTTCGGGCGAGTCGGCAGGCGAAGGGCACGCCGCGATCGCGACTCCCGGACGACCTGCCGCGTGCGCCTGACGAACGCCCGGGATTTCTGTTCGGGTCAGGAACTGCAGGAAAGCATCGAGCAACCGGCGCGATTGCGTGCCCAGTCGGGACGTTTCTGCGCGAACGCCTCGAATCCGGGCTGCTCCTCGTAGGGACTTCGCATCACCTCCAGCAACTCGTTGATACCCGAATAATCGCCGGCGTGTGCGCGGTCGATGACCTGCTGGGCCAGGTAATTGCGCAGCACGAACTTCGGGTTGACGCGGTGCATCGCCTGGCGCCGCTCGGAGCGACTGCGCGGATCCTCTCGCAGGCGCGCCGCGTAGAGGCGCAGCCAGTCGTTCAAGCCCGCTTCCGCCGCGCGTCGTTTCGCGGGGTCGTAGAACGCGTCTTCCAGCGGCTCGAGCGTCGGGAGCTCCGCGTCCATATCCGGCAATGCGCGAAAGAATATCGTCATGTCGGCCTCCGCCGCGATCAGCTGTGCATGCAGGGCCTGCATCAGCCGAACGTCCTCGTCCCGGCATTTGGCCAGACCCAGTTTTCCCGCAATGTTCGCTCGATCGAGGTCCGTGAAAACCTCGGCGTAACGCGTGAGCCCCGCGTGCAACGGGTCGTGGTCGGACAGCAACGGCGCCAGCGCATTGGCCAGCCGGCCGAGGTTCCAATACGCGATCTCGGGTTGGCGCCCGAATCGATAGCGCCGTCCCTGCGCGTCGGTGGTGTTCGGCGTCCAGTCGGGGTCGAAGTCGTCGATCCAGCCGTAGGGTCCGTAGTCGATGGTCAGCCCGAGGATCGAAAGGTTGTCGGTGTTCATGACGCCGTGAACGAAACCGACGCGCATCCAGGCCGCCATGAGCAACGCAGTGCGCGCGCAGACCTCGCCGAAGAACCGTCCAATGACCGCTTCGCCGTCCCCTTCGAGTTCCTGGAAATCGCGACGGATGACGAACCCGGCCAGCCTTCGCAGAAGTTCCACGTCGCCCCGCGACGCCGGCAGTTCGAAGTGTCCGAACCGAATGAAGGAAGGCGCCACGCGGCAGACGATGGCACCCGGCTCGGGCGCAGGGTGACCGTCGTAGAACATGTCGCGCACGACCTCCTCGCCCGTGGCGACCAGACTCAGCGCGCGCGTGGTGGGTACGCCGAGATGATGCATCGCCTCGCTGCAGAGGAACTCGCGTATGGACGATCGCAGCACCGCGCGGCCATCGGCGCTGCGCGAGTACGGCGTGGGCCCCGCTCCCTTGAGCTGCAGCTCCCACCGCCCGCCCGCCGGGTCGATCAACTCCCCGAGGGAAATGGCGCGGCCGTCGCCGAGCTGTCCTGCCCAGTGTCCGAACTGATGTCCGCCATAGTTGGTCGCGAAGGGCTGCATGCCGTCCATCAGCTCGTTGCCACCGAATACCCGCGCAAACGCCGGTGACGCCACGAAGCCGTCGACGAAGCCGAGTGTCGCTGCCATCTCGCGTGAATGCGAAATCAGGCGGGGATCGCGCACTGGCGTTGGCGCAACGCTCGACCATATCGCGTTCGTCACCTGGCGAATCCCCGGCCCAGCCTCGGGGTCACCCGGCAGTTCCCGCAGCATCGCGTTGTCGAAGCGCGCTCCCGTCATGCACGCAAGCATCGCACAACCGCCGCGCGGCTCACGTCGACCGGAGGTCGGCCAACGCAGGCGCGCTACGCTCCGGCTTCTGCGCCAGAATGCGTGTATCCGAACGGCATCCCGGGCCATGCTGAATCGACTTCGCACAAACTATCAGCTTGCGCTGGTCACCCTGTTCGGATCGTGCACCGCGCTTGGCATCCTGCCGTTCGCGATCTACCGGTTCGAGACCGGCGCGACGCTGGCGGGGCTGCTCGACACGGCGCTGATCGTGGCGATGTCGCTGGTGGTCTGGTACGCGCTGCGCACCGGCAATACCCGTGGCCCGGGACATCTGCTGGTCCTTGTCAACACCTCGGGCGCGGTCGCGAGTGCGACGCTTCTCGGGGAAGTCGGGCTGTTCTGGATGTACGCGGTGCAGATGACCAATTTCTTCCTCGTGGGCCATCGCACGGCGGCAGCCATCAGCCTGGTGGCGCTTGCGATCCTGTGCGTGCATGGCGCCGCATTCGACTCGACGGCGCAAATGCTGTCGTTCCTCGTCACCAGCCTTCTGGTCGGCCTGCTGTCCCTCATCCTTTCCAGTCGCACCAACAGACAGCGCGCGCAACTCGAGTTGCTGGCCACCCTCGATCCATTGACCGGCGCGAGCAATCGCCGGGCAATGGAAACCGAGCTCGCGGTGGCCGTCGAAGCGCGTCGTCGCGGCGCGAACCCCCCGGGGCTGCTGATCTTCGACATCGATCACTACAAGCGCGTCAACGACGACTGCGGCCATGAAGCCGGTGACCAGGTGCTCCGCGCGGTCGCCACCGAGGCGCGCGTCGGCACGCGCAGGGTGGACCGGATATTCCGCTACGGCGGCGAAGAATTCGTGGTGCTGCTGCCGGACACGCGCGGCGATGCCCTTTCCACGGTTGCCGAGCACCTGCGTCAGCGCATCGAGAAGAACGTACGCTGGGAGCATGGTCCGGTGACGGTCTCGCTCGGCTGCGCGGTGCTTGCCCCGGGCGAGGACTGGCAGTCCTGGCTGGCACGCGCCGATGCCGCGCTCTATCGCGCCAAGAACGCCGGGCGCAATTGCCTCGCAGTCGCCTGACCGCCATTCGTCCGCCGCGACCGGGGGGATGCCTCGCGTCAGCGTGCGAACCAGAGGAACGGCCACGCACTGAAGATCAGGACCGCGACGATCGCCAACACAAGGAGCACCGTGGCAAGGGGACGCGCCCGCGCGGATTGGGCCAGCGTCGGCACCTGCCCTGCCCTCGTCGCGGCGTCGAATTCGGTTCGCGCACGCTGCGCCCGCTCCAGCTGGTAGCCCGCGAGCAGGAGCTTTGCCGCGTCGGTCTGCGCTGAATCACGCAGCCAGAGGGCGCCGCCGGAGATGCCGAAGAGGCTTGGGCGCGTTTCGTAGAAATCGAAGCCGCGCAGCGCGAGCAGTGCGCGTACCTCGTCCGCCTCATCGTCCGGAACCTGGCGTAGCGGGAACAGCAGTGTCGACATCTCGAAGATCCTGGTCTGGCGGGGCCATGGGGCGCGCAGGTGCGGCGGGCGCGGACGGCCGCCGCCAGGCACGTTCCAGCGCCCACAATGCCGCGGTGATGATGAGCCACGCCAGGAACGCTGGCCAGCGCGGCTGCTGACGCAGGGACGAACGGCTCACGGCATTGCCTGCTGCCAGCGCCGCCATCTCCTG
>JBGTIG010000439.1:0-3856 GCA_041745755.1 Lysobacterales bacterium | reverse complement strand
CGCGGGCTAGGGTGCTCGCATCACCCGACACTCGCCGGGTGCGCCCCTTTCCCCTGATACGGAGTTCAACGATGCTGTCTTCCCGACGCCTTGCCTTGGCTATTGCGCTGACACTCGCGGGCGGCGCCGCCCAGGCGCAGTCACTCAACAATTCCTATGACGGTCTCTGGCAGAACCCGGCGGACAGCGGTCGCGGCCTGCTGGTGGATGCGATCCCCAACGCCGCCGGCGCGACGTTCTTCAGCGCGCTCTTCACCTACGACACCACCGGCAATCCGCTGTGGCTGACGATCCAGGAAGACTTCATCAACGGCCAGACCGTGGCGCCGGCCATTCCGGTGCGCCGCTTCAATGGCGGCAGCTTCGGC
Organism: Lysobacterales bacterium; assembly: GCA_041745755.1. GTDB lineage: Bacteria > Pseudomonadota > Gammaproteobacteria > Xanthomonadales > Ahniellaceae > JBBQNY01. Next base: position 3,488 of record JBGTIG010000439.1, on the reverse strand, counting down.
GCACCGTTCGTCGGGCCGACACCCGCCACCGGTACCGTCGTCGGTACCGCACGCGTGACGCTCAACTCCTGCAACAGCATGCGCATCGAATACACGCCGAATGCCGCTGCAAACGGTCTGCCGGCCACGACGCTCAACTACGCGCCGTTCGTTCCGGGTGCGGGCTGCGTCGCGCCGGTTGCGTTCACCACCTGTCCGACCGGTACCACCGCGCTCGCGGGCCAGACCGCGACCTGCGTCCTCTCCGGAACGCTGGCGGGCAACGTCCGGCTGGCGGCCAATGCCTTGTATCTGCTTGACGGCAAGGTCAACGTCGGCACTGCCATCGGCGCGGCGACCCAGGCGCCGGCCACGCTCACCATCGACGCCGGCACCGTCATCCGCGGCCGTGGCGGCTCTTCCGACTATCTGGTCGTGCAGCCGGGTTCGCAGATCTTCGCCAACGGCACGGCCAGCGCGCCGATCATCTTCGACGGCCCGACCAATACGCCGGGCTCGTGGGCCGGTGTATTCCTCGCGGGCCGCGCGCCGGTCAACCGCGCTGCCGCTCCCGGCGGCTCGGTCGCATTCGAAGCCGATCCCAACATTCTGTTCGGCGGCAGCAATGCCAGCGACAGCTCGGGCGTGCTGCGCTACGTGCAGATCCGCAACGCCGGCCAGACCATCGCGCCGATGGCCGAGCTCAACAGCCTGACGCTCGGTGGCGTCGGCTCGGGTACCGTCATCGAGTACGTCCAGGCCCATAACGGCACGGATGACGCCTTCGAGATGTTCGGCGGCACGGTCAACGCGAAGTACCTGGTTGCCACCGGTGCCGACGACGACAATTTCGACTTCGACTTCGGCTACAACGGCAAGATCCAGTTCGGGTACATCCGGCAGGATCCGGCAGGGCTTGATATCGGAGACGGCCGTGGCGTCGAATCGGACAACGCGCCGAGCAACGGCAACTTCGACGCGCTGCCGCGCACCCAGCCGCTCGTCGCGAACATGACGGTCATCGGCGCCGGCGGCGTCGAGGGCATGCGCCTGCGCCGTGGATCGTCCGGACGCTACTTCCACAGCGTGATCGGCGGCAACTTCAGCAGTTCGTGCCTGCGCATCAACGATGCGGCGACCTATGCGGCCATCCAGCCGTCGCCGACCACGATCACGGGCAGCCACGTGGCCTGCGCCACCAACTTCCGCGACGACAGCACCGTCACCAATCCGCCGATCACCGTGGCGGCCTGGTACAACGGCGGCGCCAACAACACCGCCGGCAGCGACATCACCGCCGTGCTCGATGGCCGCTTTCCGCGGGCAGGCCAGCTGGCCGTGCCGGCACTCAGCGTGATGGGCGACTCGTTCTTCGAGCCGACCACCTACAAGGGCGCGTTCTCCTCACCGGCGCAGGACTGGGCCGCCGGCTGGACCGTTCCCGGCTCGCTGTAAAACCCATGTGTGGAACCCCGTGGTCGCGAGGCTCGCGACCACGGTCTCATTCGAGGCCGACGCGAAATGCGTCGGCCTCTGCTTTTTCCGCAGTCCGTTTTCCGCAATCCGTCAGCGACGGGTTCCCGCGTGCTGCAGGCGTGAACGGCACTGCATCAGAGCCGTGAGACGAACTCGCGCTGCGCCGCGATCACGTCGTTGCCGCTGAAACTTTCCGCAGGCAACGCACCGAAGCGATCCTGCAGCAGTCCGGAAAGCTCGCGCACGCGCGGCGCATTGTCGCGCTTGCCGAGCGCGAACACCTGCGTGCCGAGGTCGGAACAGAAGCGGTGCAACTCGAAGAAATACTTGACCTGTCCCGAGGTCAGGAAGCCGAGCACGGGCGGCCCGGAAGCGGGCTCGTCGAGTTCGCGGCTCGAACGCATCTCGCGTTCGCTCGCCAGGCGCTCGGCGCTCTCGGCAAGGTGGTGGAACTCCTCGCCCACATTGGCGGTATCGAGGTCGGAGGCGAAATGCGCGAGGAACAGCGCGTGCGTGAGTGCGGGCTGCGCCTGCCAGTCGGGCTCGCGACGTTCGAGCAACGCGGACAGCTTGGGTGCGAGGGCGCCGCCCGCACGCGCCGCCTCGGCGCTGTTGAAGAAGGCACCGCCGGCAGGCTTCGGCGTCGGGTCGAACGTGCTGCCGGCGATCATGATCTCGGTGGTGTCGTAGAGACTGGCGTCGCGCGTGCGATCGAATCCGGTGCAGTCGAGGATGCGATGCGTCTCCGCGATGCTCGCGAGTTCGTTCGCGCCGATCCCTTCGAAATATTCCTGATGCTCGCGCTGACGCAGGTCGTGGCAGGTGGCGAACAGCGACAGCACCAGCCAGTCACGACCCGGCAGCGCCTGTACGCCGAGGGCATCGATCACCTGGCCGAGGCGACGATCGAGGATTTCGAGCGCGTGGTCCTCGTTGTGATACGCGTGAAAATCGTTCCCGAGGGTGCCGTGGCGCACCGCCAGCCGCGCCACGCCCAGCACCACGGCGCGTTCGGTGCGTTCGAGGTGTTCGGCCGCCTCGACCCCGTAGGCATCGTGATAGAGCCCACGCCGCGCCCGGATGACGTCGAGCACGTCGGGGCGGCCTTGCTCGAGCAGCACGCGCGCGGATTCAGCGTCGGGAACGCTGAGCTCGGTGGCGTCGGGGGGATATCGCGTCGCCGCGTCGCTTATGAGAATCATCGGTTCCTCGCGCGCGGGGGTCCCGACGCGATCGCAGTATAGGCACGCCCCGCCACGCGCGGTATAGCTCGAACCAGCGCCAACCCCGTCCAGCGTCCCAGGGCGGCGGGTCCGCCGCAGGTCCGAACCCGGCTTCGGCGCATCCGTGGCTTGTGCGATCGATTCGCGGGAGTCCGTCCCTGCATCGCGGAACGTCTGCAACTGTTCAACCAACAGCGTGCCGACCAAGGTCCGCACCTACGGAATCGATGTGTTCCCTGCACCCGCGGAGCAGCCGAGCTCGCTCGGCTGACCCGACAGCGCGTCGAACCCACCGTGTGCCGACCAAGGTCGGCACCTACGGAATCGACCCGTTACCCGCATCCACCTCGCAACCGGAATCGCTCGGCTGACCCGACCTAGAGCATGCCGAGTTGCGCCAGGGAAGTGGGTGCGCCATCGCCCACGATGAAGTGGTCGAGCAGCCGGACATCGACCAGCGCCAGCGCTTGTGACAGCTGGCGGGTGAGATGGCGGTCGGCAGCGCTCGGCTCCGCAACGCCTGACGGATGGTTGTGCGCCACGATGACCGCCGCGGCCGTGTGCGCGAGCGCACGCCGCACCACCTCGCGGGGGTGCACGGTGGCACCATCGAGGGTGCCGAAGAACATCTCCTCGAATGCGATGACCCGGTGCCGCGTATCGAGGAACAGCACGGCAAACACTTCGCGCGAAAGATGCGACAGCCGTGCCTTGAGATAGTCGCAAGCCTGGTCCGGGCTGGTCAGTCCGTCGCTGCGCGTGAGGGTTTCGAGCAGGGCGCGGCGACCGAGCTCCGCGGCGGCTGCCAGC
>JBGTIG010000438.1:0-2024 GCA_041745755.1 Lysobacterales bacterium | reverse complement strand
CGCGCGTCGCGAACCAGGCGAATACACTCGGACCGCTGCCGGAAAGGCTCGCACCCAGCGCGCCGAGATCGAGCGCCGCGGTCTTGACTGCGGCAAAGCCCGGGACCAGAGGCGCGCGTCGTGGCTCGACCAGCACGTCGCGCAAACCCGCGCGGATCAGTTCGAGATCACCGCTCGCGAGCCCGGCGAGGAACTGCGCCAGATTCGCGGTGTGCGCGACCACTTGCGCCAGCGGGTAGGGCTCGTCGAGCACCGCGCGTGCGCGCCGGGTCTCCAGAACCTGATTGGGATGCACCACCACGCAGTGCAGCGCCGGCGGTACCGCGAGCTTCAGCATGCGCAAGGCGGTGGCGAGCACTACGCCACCGAGCAGCATGGGCGCCACGTTGTCGCCATGGCGCGATCCGCTCGATACCGCCTCGCCGGTCAACGCGAACGGGTACAGCTCATCGCGCGTCAAGGGCACATCGAGCAGGGCGTTCGCCGCGACGAGCGCCGCAACGCAGGAGGCCGCGGAACCCCCCAGCCCCGAGCCCAGCGCAATGCCCTTGTCGATCTCGATCTCGAAGCCGTGACGGAGTCCCGTGCTTTCGCGCAACGACACCAGCGCAAGCCCCGCCGTGTTGGAACGCGCATCGAGCGGCAATTGCGCAACGCCGGCGACGTCGCCGCGGATCGCCGTGATGCGCACGGTCGATTCCTCGATGCGCCGCACCGTTGCCCTGTCGCCCGGCCCCTCGATCGAGTGACCCAGAAGATCGAAGCCGACGCCGATGTTGCCGACACTCGCCGGTGCGAACGCACGCGCCTCGTCCAACTGGTTGCTCATGCGCCGCCTCCGAGTGAGCGGGCGATGCCCAGCATGTCCGCGAACACGCCGGCCGCCGTGACTTGCGGGCCTGCACCGGGTCCCTGAACCACCAGCGGATTGTCCGCGTACCGCGCCGTGCGGAACTGCACCAGGTTGTCCGTGTGCCGGGTATGGCAGCAGGCGTGATCGGAGGGTAGCGCCACCACGCCGACGCTCGCGCGGCCGCCGCGCTCGAGTCGCGCCAGATGACGCAGCGACCGACCGTCGGCACGTGCCGCCACCAGTCGGGCCCGCAGGGGCGCGTCGAGCTCATGCAGCCTCGCCTCGAATGCTTCCCGCGTTACCCGCAGCAATGCGTCGGGAACCAGCGACTCGACCGCAACGTCCGCAACCGACAGCTCGAGGCCCGCCTCGCGAGCGAGGATCACCAGCTTGCGTGCGACGTCCAGCCCGGACAGATCATCGCGCGCGTCGGGTTCGGTATAGCCGAGGGCCTGCGCCTCGCGCACCAGCTCGGAGAACGGCACGCTGCCATCGAAGCGATTGAACAGCCAGGCGAGGGTGCCCGAGAGCAGACCATCGATGGACTGCAGTTCGTCGCCGGTGTCGAGCAGGTTGCGCAGCGTCTGGATGATCGGCAGGCCCGCGCCCACCGTTGCCTCGTAGGCGAATCGCGTACGACCACAGCACGCCTGGCTGATGGACTGATATCGCGACCAATCTCCGCTGGCGGCATGCTTGCTGGGGGTGACGACGTGAATGCCTGCGGCGAGCCAGCCGGCGTAATGGTCGGCCACGGCATCGCTGCCGCTGCAGTCGACGATCATCGCGTGCGGCAGATGCGCCGCACGCACGTGTGCGGTGAACGCGCCGAGGTCGAGCTCGGTGGCGTCTCCGGTCGCGAGCAATTGCGCAGCTTGCGCCGGATCGAGTCCGCCTTCGGACAGGCGCATGCGCCGACTGTCGGCGAGCGCGCGCAGGCGAATATCGATCGCGGAGTGCGCCCGCAATGCAGGCAGCGTGTCCGCCAACTGCAGCAGCAGCGCACGGCCGACATGGCCGGGACCGATGATGCCGACCGACACGTACTGCGCAGACAACCAGAACGCGGAATGCGCAGCCCGCAAGGCGCGCGTGGCGTCGGTGTCGGCGATGGCGATGGACAGGTTACGCTCGCTCGCACCCTGCGCGATCGCGCGCACGTTGACGCGCG
>JBGTIG010000437.1:0-1687 GCA_041745755.1 Lysobacterales bacterium | reverse complement strand
GGCCGTCCGCGGCGACGCGCAGCGTTCGCGCGCGCGGGTCCTGCCGCAGGGAGCTTACCCAGTCGAGATCCTCGCGACGGTCGCCACCCCGGTCGAAGTTCGATGCCGCGAAGGCAAAGGAGGCCGGCGGCGGGTCGGCTCGATTCACGACGCGGCCCTCATGCTGCCTGACTCGCGAGGTGCGGGGCGGCGCGCGGGTCTCGCCCGGCGCCGTTCACACCGTGAACGACGAGCCGCAGCCGCAGGTGGTCTTGGCATTCGGGTTGCGTACGACGAACTGGGCGCCCGCCAGCGATTCGGCATAGTCGATTTCGGAGCCCGCCAGGTATTGCAGGCTCACCGGATCGACCAGCAGCGTCATGTCTTCGTGCGCGATCGCCAGATCGTCCTCGGCCTGTTCCTCGTCGAAACTGAAGCCGTACTGGAAGCCCGAACAGCCACCACCCGAGATGTACACGCGGAGCTTGAGGTCCGCGTTGCCCTCGTCCTGGATCAGGGCCGAGACCTTGCGCCGCGCCGCGGCGCTGACCCCGATCGCGGCCGGGCGCATTGCGGGAGCGTCCGCTGCGCCTGCAGCCAGCACCGTGGGCAATTCGGTCATGGCTACTCAGGCCTCCGCGGATTCGGCGTGCGGGACATGCTCGAGGCCGGGCAGCGCGCGCTGCTCGTCGATGCGCATGAGGCGGCCATTGACCTGCGCGCCTTCGGCAACCAGCAACACCCGATAGTGCACGTCGCCGTCCACCCGCGCATTGGCAGCGAGCTCCACGCGCTCGCTGGCCGAGAGGTCCCCGACGATCTGTCCGTTGATGATGGCGCAAGCGACTTCCACGCGTCCTTCAATGCGGCCATTCTCGGTCAAGGTCAAGGTGCCATCGCGGCCGCTGGCCACCACACTGCCGCAGATGCTGCCGTCCACGTGCAGTCCCCCCGCGAATTCGAGGTCGCCGTGGATGCTCATCCGCGAGCCGATCAGCGACTCCACTGCCGCGGGTCGAACCGCGTGCTTGCCGTTGCTCCTACTGCCAAACATCGGAATCTCCCCCTGCCTGCAAAGCCGCCTGCCACGAAAACGATTCCTCGACCGTGGTGCCGTCGCTGGCGCGCACCCGCACGACCACGCGATCGGGAACGAAACCCTCGGGCAGGATCAGGCTGCTGTCGAGCTGCTGAAAGTACTTGAACTCGTAGGTCAGCGGTGTGGCGCCCGTCTCCTGTTGCAGACGATCCCACGAAAGTTCGACCAGTTCACCCCCGCCCGCGCCGTAAACCCGCATCGTGAAGGAGCCACGGCTGGTCTCCCCCGCCTGCGCGTTGCGCGTGAGCAGGACCCGGAAGCCGAACGCGTTGGACTTGCCGATCGGCCGGAGCGCGAGCCGTTGCACCTTGAGACCGCGTCCGGATTCGCCACCGACCAGCCGCTGGTAGAACGCCAGGTCATCTCCGAGCGCAGCCAGTTCGACCTCGCGTTCACGCAGGGTTTTCTGCAAAGACTCATTTGCGAGCCGCGAGACCTGATCGGATCGCTCGAGCACCGCGATGCGCTGCCGTTCCGCCTCGAGCGCGGCGCTCGATTCCGTTGCGGTGCGCGCGCTGCCTTCCACGCGCGCCCGGATCTCCGCAAGGTCCGGTGCCGCCTGGCGCGCACCCAGCCACCAGGCGATGGCGATCGTCGCCAGCCACAGCA
>JBGTIG010000436.1:0-5910 GCA_041745755.1 Lysobacterales bacterium | reverse complement strand
GCGGCGTCACGCCGGCCCTGCGCGGAAGCGAGCCCACCCGCGAGTTCCGCCGCGTGGCGTTGCGCCGCGTACTGCGCATGTTGCGCCTCGTCTCGCGACGCTTCGGCGGCGGCTATCCCAGCCTGCAGGGCATCGAGTCTTTCCGCATGCCCAACCAGATCCCGTTGCGCCTGTGCGAGCCGTGACCGCAGCTCCGTCAACTCGCGCTCGCGCGCCAGCATGCCGGCCTGCGCGACGTCCGCACGCAGCACTCGCATCCAGTCCCGCCCGAACCAGTGGCCGTCGGGTGTGATGACGGAATCGCCCGCTGCCAATCCAGGGGCAAGAGTGCGCGCATGCTCGAGGTCCCGGGCGACCTTGACCCGGGCAAGGAGACTGCGTACCGCATCCGGTCCCGTCACTTTGCCGGCGAGCGTCGCCGCCGACTCGGGACCCGCCGGATCGGCGGATGCCGATTCCGGGTCGCCGGCCTGCACGAGTGCCAGATCCGAATTTTCCAGCGCGTCCAGCGCGGGCCGCGATGCGTGCGGATCGTCCACCAGCACCGCGTCCAGCCACCCGCTGAGAACGGTCTCCACCGCGCGCTCCCAGCCGGTTTCGACCCTGAGCGCCAATCCGAGGCGCGGAGCATCCCCGATGCCCGCTGCCTGCAACGCCTCGACCAGATTGCCCGCAGCGCCTCCGAGCGCCGCCTGCTGCAGCGCCTCGAGCGACGCCAGGCGCCCGACCAACCCCTCGATTTCGCCGCGCATCCGGGTCTGTGCGTCGAGCAGCTCCCGCTGGCGATGCGCGGCATCCTCGCCACGCTGGCGCCTCTGGTCGAGATCGGCGCGCAGCAGATCGAGGGAAGTCGTCGCTTCTGCCTGCGCCCGATCGATGTCCGCGACTTCCGCGCTCAGCACGTCGAGATCGATCTCAGCGCGTTCGGCGGTTAGGGCCTCGTGCCGCCTGGATATCTCCAGCGCCTGGCGGTCGAGAAAGTCGATACGGGTTCGCTCCACTTCCGCGCGATTCGCCGCTTCTCCGCTGACCTTGGCGTACTCGTCCCAGCGTGTCTGCCAGTCGGCGATCGCGGATTCGGAATCCTGCTGCGCGACCCGAGCGCGTGAAGCGACCGCGCGCAGACCGTCGATCTCCGGCTCCGCGACGGCCAGGCTGGTGCCGAGTTCTGCGATCTCCGCGGCGTCGGCGTCGAGATGCTGCGCGAGGGCGGCGATCTGCAGCGCGATTTCCTCGGCATTTCGCTTCAGGCGTTCCGCCATCTCGCGACGATGCGCGAACTGCTGTTCCATACGCGCGATCTCCGCGCCTACCCGATAGACATCAGCCTGGGCCGAGTTGAACGCCGCCGTCGCCGCCTGTTGGCGATTGCGAAACGCTTCGAGTTCGGACTCGACCCGGCGCTGCGAAGCGAGGCTCTTTTCCAGCTCCAGCTCTTCGGCGCGAAGCTCCGATACCCGCAGAGCGAGCTCCGCCTCGAGGCCCTTCAACTCCAGCAGCTTGAGTTCCGCGGCAACCTGCTCGCTGTCTTTTCGCAGACGCTGGTAGCGTTCCGCGGCCTTCGACTGGCGCTTGAGGTGTTCGCACTGCCGGTCGATCTCCTGCGCCTGGTCCTTGACGCGGTCGAGGTGCTCACGCGTCGATCGAATGCGGCTCTCCGTCTCGCGCCGGCGCTCCTTGTAACGCGAGATGCCGGCTGCCTCCTCGAGATGCAGGCGGAGGTCTTCCGGCCTTGCCTCCACGATCTGCGAGATCATCCCCTGCTCGATGATCGAGTAGCTGCGCGCACCCAGCCCTGTTCCGAGGAAAACATCGACGATGTCGCGGCGCCGGCAGCGCGCGCCATTCAAATAGTAGGTGGAAATCGCGTCGCGGCTGACCGTGCGCTTGACCGAGATCTCGGAGAAGCGCGCGTATTCCCCGCCCACCGCACCGTCGCTGTTGTCGAACAGGAGCTCGACGGTTGCCGTCCCGACGGGTTTGCGTGCGGACGACCCCGAAAAGATCACGTCCGTCAGGCTGTCGCCGCGCAAGCGCGACGCCGCACTTTCCCCCATCACCCAGCGGATGGCGTCGATGATGTTCGACTTTCCGCAGCCGTTCGGACCGACGATCCCGATCATGTTGGTCGGAAAATGCAGCGTGGTCGGATCCACGAAGGACTTGAATCCGGCGAGCTTGATGGTGGAAAGGCGCATGCAGGGATTCGCGGTTGCGGTGGCGTCGATATCCTCGCCGACTGTGCGCAGTGTGCGCGCCGCGCAGTCGCGTGGATGAGTCAGGGAAGGTCTGAACCCGTCCATCCGGGACGCGTCGGACCGCACCGGGTTCGGCACAGGTCCGCACCCGGCTCCGACGAGGGGCCGCGAAGTATAGCGACGCGGCGGCGTGTGCCCGAATGCGGGTTCAGCCCGTCACGGGGCGGTGGCGCGGATGCTCACGGCGTGGATATCGGTCGTCATGAGGTCGCCAAGCGCGGCGTAGACCGCGCGGTGGCGCTCCAGCGCCGATCGCCCGGCGAGACGTTCGCTCACGATCCTGACCGCAAAATGGCCGCGCCCGTCGCGGGCACCGGCGTGGCCCACGTGCAGGTGCGATTCGTCGAGGATCTCGAGCTCGGTCGGCACGAGCGCAGCGCGCAGACGCGCATCCATCATCGCCATTCGCTGGACATTGGTCGGTGGTCCACCGTTCGCGGCTGCGTTCATCGGTTCCGATTCGTTCATGGGCATAGCTTCCCGGTCATTCGCGTCGAGTGACTTTCCCGCCGGCGAAACGCAGCGCACGCGAACAGGCGAAGTCTAGCCCCCGGGGCGGGCTTGCAGCGACGTCGCTGGACAAGTGCGGTGCCAGCGCCTACGCTTGTGCAGTCGTCGATCGTCCACGCCGCCTCCCAGCAGGTCCCGGACGAATCCGGCTCAAGCGTTCCAGCGCTCCGTCCGTTCCGTGTTGGCCTTGCCGGCAACCGTGAACAGGTAGGTCCCAGCGAGAAATCGAAGCAAGACGCGCGCATCGGGGATGGATGTCCGCGAATCGATCATTCCCGGGTTGGACGCGCCGAATTTCGGCGCGTCGTTGATTTCGATCGGCTGCCGCGCAGCCCATGCCACTAACACTATGCCCATGTCGTGCCGTCAGGCATTCAGCCCTTGATGCATCCGCGCGAGACGTACGTCGCTGACGTCGACTCTGCGACTCCTGCAGTTGACCGCAGGTTCGCTCAGCATTCGCATGCTGGCGTGACACCTCGCCAGCAGGAAATGCCACTGGCGCTTGTGCAGGGCCAGCCGTTGCTGGCGATGCCGCATGACCTCTACATTCCTCCCGACGCTCTCGAGGTGATTCTCGAGGCTTTCGAAGGGCCGCTCGATCTGCTGCTCTACATGATCCGGCGGCAGAACCTCGACATCCTCGATATTCCCATCGCCGAGATCACCCGGCAGTACGTCGAATACATCGACCTGATGCAGTCCATCCGACTCGAACTTGCGGCCGAATACCTCCTGATGGCGGCGATCCTGGCGGAGATAAAGTCGCGGCTGCTGCTGCCCCGTCCGCTCGATCCGGAGGCGGTCGAGGGCGACCCGCGTGCTGAACTGGTTCGCCGTCTGCAGGAATACGAGCGATTCAAGCAGGCCGCCGAGTCCCTCGACCGCCTGCCGCGGCAGGATCGTGATTTCGCGCTCGCACACGCCGAGGTCGGTGACCGCAGGATCGAGCGGCTGCCGCCAGCGGTGGACATGCGCGAACTCCTGCTGGCGCTGAAGGAGGTGATGAAGCGCGCGGAACTCTTCAGCGAGCATGCGATCCAGCGCGAGGCGCTGTCGGTGCGCAGTCGCATGGGGGATGTGCTGCGCCGACTCGCCGACCGGGCGTTCCACCGCTTCGAGACGCTGTTCGATCCGGCCGAAGGCCGCGCAGGCGTGGTGGTGACTTTTCTCGCCATGCTCGAACTCGCCAAGGAACAGTTGCTCGAATTCACGCAATCGACACCGCTCGGTCCCATCCATCTCAAGACCCTTGCCGCCACGGAACCCTGATCGCGCATGTCCCAGGACCTGGAATCCACTGTCCCCGTCAAACGAGTGGTCGAAGCGGCGTTGCTTGCCGCGGCGCAACCGCTGACTCCCCTGCAGCTCGTGCAGTTGTTCGACGACAGCGAGCAGGTCGATCACGCGGTCATTTCGCGCGTACTCGCGGACCTTGCGGAAGACGCCGCCGATCGCGGCATCGAGCTGATCGAGGTTTCCAGCGGTTTCCGCTTCCAGGTCCGTGCGGAGCTTCACCCGTGGATCGCGCGACTCTGGACCGAGCGTCAATCACGCTATTCGCGGGCGATGCTCGAGACGCTCGCGCTGATCGCCTATCGGCAACCGATCACGCGCGGGGAGATCGAACAGATCCGCGGCGTGTCCGTCTCGACGCAGATCATCAAGACACTCGAGGAACGCGAATGGATTCGCGTGCTGGGTTACCGGGACGTACCCGGACGCCCTGCCCTGCTCGGTACCACGCGCATCTTCCTTGACTATTTCAGCCTGAAAAGCCTCGACGAGCTTCCGCCGCTGGCGGCGATTCGCGACTTCGAGGCGATCGATCCCGAGTTGCCGTTCGATGGCGGCGGGATCCGCGGGCTCACGCAGGCCGCAGCCGCCTTCGGCGCCGCCGCTGATGACGAAGATTCGGACCGGGACCACGACGAACAGCAGAGCGTCGCGAGCCCGCCCGACGGCGATTCCCCGCCCCATGACCCACCGCAACCGATCGCAACCGAGGATCCGGACCCAGACGGTCCGGACGGCAACGATCCCGACCCCGCAGTCGAGAACAATTCATGACCCAGCATTCAAGACACGACAGCTCCCGAATCGACGACACCAGGTCCGATCAGGCCAATCGCAGCAAGCTTTCGCTGAATCGCGATGCGCGGCGAACGGGTCCCGAAGTCGAAGAACGATTGCACAAGGTGCTGGCGATGGCGGGCATCGGTTCGCGGCGCCTGCTCGAGGAACGCATCGTCGCAGGCGAGATCCGCATCAATGGATCGATCGCGGAAACCGGCGCGATGCTGCGGAGCGGGGACCGCGTGGAACTCGATGGCAAGGCCTTCATGAGCGTTGCCGCCACCCCGGACGATCTGCACCTCGCGATCTATCACAAGCCGGAAGGCGAAGTGACCACCCACGACGATCCGGAAGGTCGCCCCACGGTGTTCGAGAAATTCCCTCCGCTCAGCGGCGCGCGCTGGATCTCGATCGGCCGGCTGGACATCAACACCACCGGGCTGCTGATGCTGACCAGCGACGGTGAACTCGCGAACGCAATGATGCATCCTTCGGGCGAACTCGAGCGCGAATACGTGTGCCGCGTCCACGGACCCGTGGACGAGGCGGTGCTCGAGCGTCTGCGCGAGGGTGTGGTGCTCGAAGACGGTCCGGCCAGATTCGACGAGATCGGCATCATCAATCTGGGCGAGAGCCATTCCTGGCTGCGCGTGACGCTGCGCGAGGGTCGCAACCGCGAGGTACGGCGGCTCTGGGAGTCGCAGGGACTCACCGTCAGCCGTCTGAAGCGCATACGCTACGGCAGCGTCGAGCTGCCGCGCGAACTCCGGCGCGGTCGCTACGAGTTGCTGCCGCTTGCGCGCCTCAAGGCCTTGCGCGAGGAGATGGGCCTCGGCGAACTTCCGCAGACACTGACGCTGCAACCCGTGGTGGGCGTGCGGCGCGCCGCAAAACCCAACGAGTTCACTCCAGCGGAGCGCAGCCAGCGGGCGTGGACCAGTCCGAGCGCGGAGGAAGGACGCGAACTGCGCCGATTCGACCATATTCGTGAAGACGCGCCGCGCCGCGCCAAGCGGCCGTTCAACAAGGGCGTTCCGCGCGGTGGTGCCCGTCGCGGTCCGGGCCG
>JBGTIG010000435.1:0-2731 GCA_041745755.1 Lysobacterales bacterium | reverse complement strand
TCGCGCTGGGCGACTCGTACACCATCGGCGAGGGGGTCTCCCCCGGCGCGCGCTGGCCGGCGCAGCTCGCCGTTCGGTTGCGGGCGGATGGCCTGCCCGTCGAGGATCCCCGGATCGTTGCCCGCACCGGCTGGACCGTCGCGGAGCTCGGGGCTGCGATGGATGTCGAGGCCCTGGAGCCACCGTACGATCTGGTGACACTGCTGATCGGCGTGAACGACCAGTACCGGGACGGGAATGCCGAAGCGTATCGAACCGCGCTGCGGGAGATGCTCGCCCGTGCGGTGGCGCTCGCGGGGTCACGCGCGAGCCGGGTGCTGCTGGTGTCCATCCCCGACTGGGGCGCGACGTCCTTCGCGGCGGCAGATCCCCGCGGATCCGCCGCGATCGGTGCCGCGATCGACGCGTTCAATCGTGTCGCGCGGGAAGAAGCGAGGAGGAGCGGCGTGGTCTTCGTCGACGTCACGGAGATTTCGCGCGCACCTGCGCAGCGCGCGGCACTCGAGGGTGACGGGCTGCATCCGAACGCCGCGCAGTATTCGGCCTGGACGCTGCGCATCGCGCCGGCCGCGAGAGTCGCGCTCGACCCGTAGCCCGGTTGATCGCGCCGGGATCATGGCGAACGAGGAGGCGAAAAACCGCCCCGGGAATCCCTGCCTGACTTGACTCGGGCGCCCGCGCCCCGATCATTGAACGAATCGTCTCGACCGGTTGCCCCGCATGACTCTCGATTCCCACACCCGAACACGCATCGAGGCCTTGCTCGCCGAGAACGTGGTGGTGCTCTTCATGAAGGGCGATCGGCGCGCTCCCCGCTGCGGCTTCTCCGCGAGCGCCATCGGCACGCTCGAGTCGCTGGGCGTCGACTACGCGACCGTCGACGTGCTCGGCGACGAAGCCATCCGCCAGGGCATCAAGGAATTCGGCAACTGGCCGACGGTGCCGCAGCTGTACGTGCGCGGCGAGTTGCTCGGGGGCTCCGACATCGTGGCCCAGATGTTCGACCAGGGCGAGTTGCATGCGCTGCTCGGTGTGCCGGCGCCGGATCGCACGCCCCCCGACATCACCATCAGCGATGCGGCCGCCGCGGCCATTCGACCCGCACTCGAGAACGCCGACGAAGGCGTGTTGCGCCTGGCGATCGACGGCGCCTTCAGCCCCGATTTCCAGATCGCAGCAGCGCGCGCAGGCGATCTCGTGGCGACGAGCAACGGACTCTCCGTGCATTTCGATCTTGCTTCAGGCGCGCGTGCGCGCGGCCTCGTGATCGACTGGGCGCACAATCTCGCGGGCGGGGGCCTCGTCCTCCGCAACCCCAATGCACCGCCTTCCGTGCGCTCGATATCGCCTGCGGACGCCGCGGCGGAACTCAAGTCCGGCGCGCTGATGCTGGTCGACGTGCGACCCGCCGCCGAGCGCGCGCAGGCCGCCATTGACGGGGCGTTCGAGACGTTCGACGCCGAGGGACTCGAGCGGCTCCAGGCGATGCCCAAGGACACCGCGCTCGCGTTTCTGTGTCATCACGGCACGCGGAGTCTCGAGGCGGCGGAACATTTTCGCGGTCTCGGCTTCGCCCGCGTCGCCAGTGTCACTGGCGGGATCGACGCCTGGTCCCGCGACGTCGATCCCGCCATCCCGCGCTATTGAGGGTCAGTCCGTGGCGATCGGGCCGCCGTGGCGCCACGCTCGTGCGGGTCGCATGGCTGGGCGCGCTGACGAGGGCAACCTGACAACGGGGCGCTGTCGGCGACGCCGGCGCGTCATTGCCTTGGCTCTTCGAGTGAGTCCGGTGAATTCGGGACGCAGCGGTATGATCGTGTCTGGAAAAACTCACCCAACGTCTCACCCATGTCCAGCGACCGCCTCGACGCCCTGCTCCGCCATTTCCAGGTGGATGCCAAGTTTTTCCATGCCGGCCCGCTCTGCGGACTGACCGAAGAGCGGGGTGTCGAGGGCCAGGGCCATCTGCACGTCATCCAGCGAGGCCGGGTCGAGGTGGAACACGAAGAGCAGGCGACGCTGCTGATCCATGAGCCGACACTGCTGTTCTATCCACGCCCGCTCGACCACAGCTTTCGCACGCACGGGCAGGAAGGCGCCGATCTCGTCTGCGCCACCGTGGCGTTCAGGGCGGGTCCCCTCAATCCTGTCGTGCGGGCGCTGCCGCGGGTCGTCGTCCTGCCGCTGCGCGAACTGCCGTCCATGCAGGCGACGTTCGATCTGCTGTTCGAGGAGGCCTCCGCGGAACGCGCGGGCCGCCAGACCGCGCTCAACTGCCTGTTCGAGTTGCTGCTGATACAGCTGCTGCGCAAGATCGTCGACCAGGGCCTGATGTCATCCGGCATGCTGGCCGGACTCGCGCATCCGCAGATAGGCAAGGCGCTGGTGGCCGTGCACGAGACTCCCTCCCGCCCGTGGACGATCGAAACGCTGGCAGCGGTAGCCGGCATGTCGCGCAGCCGCTTGGCGAGCACGTTCAAGGCCACAGTGGGCGCGACCGTGGGTGATTATCTTTGCGACTGGCGGATCGCGCTCGCGCAGCAGCTGTTGCGGCGTGATTTTCCGCTCAAGCAGGTGGCAAGCGAGGTCGGGTACGGAAGTCCCGTGGCGCTGGCGCGCGTGTTCAAGTCGCGCGTGGGATCGTCGCCGCGGGTCTGGTTGCGCGCGGAGGATGCGACGGCGCGCCTCTGGTCGACTCGCTCCGGCGAGTGAGCCGGCGCATCGACGCGTG
>JBGTIG010000434.1:0-3597 GCA_041745755.1 Lysobacterales bacterium | reverse complement strand
CGAGGCCACCGACTACAGCGCGCCCACGCCAGTCGCGGCGGTGCAGGTGATCGCGGCAGCACCGGCCGTCGATGTGGCGGTGGCAGCGGCGCTTCCCGTCAACGCGGCCGAGACGGTAGCGGAGGCGCCAAACGCCGCCATGGTTCCGACCATCGAGACGCTCGCGGAGATCGAGTCGCAGACACTCGCGAGCGGTGAAAAGCCGGTGTCTGTGACCGGCGAAACACTGATTGCCGAAGAGACGCCTCCGCCCGCTACCGCGACACCGGAAACCGCCGCCCAGGCGCTCGAGGCAGCGTCCGCAGCCAGCGACGCCTCGGCTGAGGACGCCGCAAATGCAACGCCGGCAGAAGTTTCAGGTGCCGTCGACGGGTCCCCGGGCGCGACGCAACCCCCTGCCGGGGACGCAACGAAGGCAGATCCGGCCGCGACGGCGGGTGACGCGGTCGAGCCGGTCGAAGAAGTCGCACCGCCGGGATCCGTGTCGACGCAGATTCCGGCCGTAGACGCGGATGCGCCAGCGGCAGTACCGATGCAGGATCCCGCCGCTCCGGAACTCTTCGACGGCTCCCCGCCGCCCTCGGCAGCGGAACCGTCGTTTGAAGCAGAGCCGATGGAGGAGGCAGCGCCGCAGTCCGAAGATCAACGCATGCAGGAGCAGATTCCGGCATTCGAGGAACCGCCGATGCGGGAAGAGCCGCCAGCGTTCGAGGAAGCGCCCATGGATGAAGCGCCGCCGGGCTTCGAGGAGCAACCGATGCAGGAAGAGGTGCCCGCGTTCGAGGAAGCGCCGATGGAGGATGCGCCGCCGGCCTTCGAGGAGCAACCGATGCAGGAAGAGGTGCCCGCCTTCGAGGAAGCGCCGATGGAGGATGCGGCTGCGGGCTTCGACGAAGAGCCGATGCGGGAGCAGGCGCCAGCGTTCGAGGAAGCGCCGTTCCAGGAGCAGGCGCCGCCTTTCGAGGAAGCGCCGATGCAGGAGGAGGCGCCCGCGTTCGAGGAGCAACCGATGCCGGAAGAAACGCCTGCCGAGGAATCTCCTCCCGCCGAGGAAGAACCGGAAGACCCGGAAGCCGACGCCTTCCAGTAGCGAAGGGGCGTCGATCCGCTGCCTCTGCGCACTTGGGGAAGGTCTGATCAAGTCATCCTGAATGCCAGACCGGCGCCCGGTTCGGCGCAGGTCCGAACCCGGCTCCCACGAATCAATCGCCTATCGATTGATTCGTGGCGATACGTCCCTGTATCGAGGAACCTCCGAACCTTGTTCAGAGGTTCCTCAGGTGTGTCAACGCACGCGGAGCGTCAGCGCAGGAAGGCCTCCACGCGGGAAGCAACGACGCCAGGATCGTGCGGCGTCATGGCGATGGCGTCGTGCTCGCCGCGTAGCCAGGTCAGTTGGCGCTTCGCGAGCTGCCTACTTGCGTGCAAAGCACGGCGCCGGCATTCGGCGAAGTCGTAGTCCCCGCGCAGGTGCCGCGCGACCTGTCGATAGCCGACCGCGCGCATCGACACGGTGTCGCGATCGATCGCGGGATCGTCCAGCAACTTGCGCACTTCCGCGACGAAACCCGAGTCCCACATCGCGTCCAGGCGAGCGGCGATGCGGGCATGCAGCGCGGCGCGATCGGGAGTCGACGCGATGAGCTTCAGCAATCGCCAACCGCGCACGGACCGCAACGGTGCACGCTGCTGATCGCTCAGCTTCCGGCCGGTCAACTCGATCACCTCCAGCGCCCGGCCGATGCGTTGCGGATCGTTCCGATGGATGTGGCGCGCGGCGTCGGGATCGAGCCTCGCGAGCCGCGCGTGAAGCGCCGACCAGCCGAGCGTCGCGGCTTCTGCGGCGATCGCCTTGCGCAAACCGGGTTCTGCTGCCGGAAGAGGCGAGAGTCCGCGTTCGAGCGCGCGAAAGTAGAGGCCTGTGCCCCCCACCAGCAGCGGCAATCGGCCGCGAGCGTGACTCGACTTGATGGCGGCGCGTGCATCGCCGGCGAAGTCCCCCGCCGAGTAGGTCTGGTGAGGCTCGCGAACGTCGATGAGTGCGTGTGGAAATCGTCTCAGCGTCGCGGCGTCCGGCTTTGCGCTGCCGATGTCGAGGCCGCGATAGACCAGGCTCGAATCGACACTGATGAGATCGACCTCGACGCGACAGGCGAGCTCGAGCGCCAGTGTGGTCTTGCCGGACGCGGTCGGTCCCATGAGAAACACGACGGGCGGGCGACCCTCCCAGCTCGCGGACCGCCTCGCCGTCACCGTCGGCGTCCCGGGAGTCCAACCTGCCGCCGCGATAGCTTCACCATCGATGGTCTCCTCTACCGCTCATCCAACATGAATCCGCGGCAGCCCTCGCGGCTACAGGCGCGCAGGGGAAGCGACGCGATGCCCGGGTCAGGTGCGGGCAGGGATGCCCAACTATAATCGCCGGTTCGACGAGGAGTCCGCGATGAGCCGCACGATGAAGGCACTGGTGAAGCGCGAGGCCGCGCCCGGCATCTGGATGGAAGAGGTGCCCGTGCCGGAGTGCGGTCCGAACGAAGTGCTGATCAAGCTCGAGAAAACCGCCATTTGCGGAACGGATCTGCACATCTACCGTTGGGACGAATGGAGCCAGCGCACGATCAAGCCCGGCCTCGTGATCGGGCACGAGTTCGTGGGGCGCATCGCCGAGATCGGCAGTTCGGTGCACGGCTACCGGGTGGGTCAGCGCGTGTCCGCGGAAGGCCACATCGTTTGCGGCCACTGCCGCAACTGCCGCGGCGGTCGCCAGCATCTTTGCCCCTACACCATCGGCATCGGCGTCAGCCGGCATGGTGCGTTCGCGGAATACCTCTCGATGCCCGCCACCAACCTGTGGCCGATCCCGGACCAGATTCCGAGCGAGATCGCCGCGTTTTTCGATCCCTACGGCAACGCGGCACACTGCGCGCTAGAGTTCGACGTGGTGGGTGAAGACGTGTTGATCACCGGCGCCGGCCCTATTGGCGTGATCGCCGCCGGCATCTGCAAGTGGGTGGGCGCGCGCAACGTGGTCGTGACGGATGTCAACGATTACCGGCTCAAGCTGGCTGCCGACATGGGCGCGACTCGCGTCGTCAACGTGACCAATCAGTCGCTCAAGGAGGTGATGGCCGACCTGCA
The DNA here is from genome assembly GCA_041745755.1 of Lysobacterales bacterium. Lineage (GTDB taxonomy): Bacteria > Pseudomonadota > Gammaproteobacteria > Xanthomonadales > Ahniellaceae > JBBQNY01. Next base: position 459 of record JBGTIG010000434.1, on the reverse strand, counting down.
CATGGAAGGCTTCGACGTTGCGCTCGAGATGAGCGGAAATCCGCGCGCGTTCAACGACATGCTCGAGTGCATGTACCACGGCGGCAAGATCGCTCTGCTCGGCATCCTGCCCCGGGGCGCCGGGATCGACTGGGACCGGGTGATCTTCAAGGGCCTCACCCTGCACGGAATCTACGGCCGGCGCATGTACGAGACCTGGTACAAGATGACGCAGATGGTCCTGACCGGCTTCCCGTTGCAGAAGGTTCTTACGCACCAGCTGCCCATCGACGATTTCGAGAAGGGATTCGAACTGATGGATTCGGGACGCTGCGGCAAGGTGGTATGCAGCTGGAACTGACGCGGAGCGGCGCCACGGTTCGCAGCGGCAACCGCAATTCCCGGCGCGCAAGCCTCGGGTGCGTGCGCGCGACGCGCCGGATGGCTCCTGGCTTGTGCGCGGCCCTCTGCATGTTCATC
>JBGTIG010000433.1:0-8515 GCA_041745755.1 Lysobacterales bacterium | reverse complement strand
GGGGCGATCGCCGCGAGTGTCGCGGCGGTGGCGCTCTTCGCTACGCGCGATCCGGAATCGGATCGTGCTCTCCCGTTACCGGCCGGACCCACCCTCGCCCAGGAAGTCAGCGTCCCGAGCGCCGAACTGCACGCGCCCGTGGCGACGCTGCCCGCCGCCAGTGCCGACGGCGCGGGTGCCGGCAGCGTTCTCTGGGACCCGCAGCTGCAGGGATATCTCATGCAGCACGGGCAGGTGGTCGGACAGGCCGGGCAGAGTGGATTCCTTCCGTACGTCTACGTGATGGCAACGCCGGCGCAGGTGCCGACTGCGCAGGATGAGGCGCGATCCCGGGCAGGTGACGCTGCTGCGGAGACCGACGCTCGATGACTTTCCGGTGGCTGTTCGCCTTGCTGATCGCGAGTGGCTGCGCGAACGGCCACGCGAACGCCAGCGAGAATTCCGGCAACGCGGGCTCCCCGCGGTTTCTGCTCGGGCGCATGAGCGACGCGCTCGCCACGCGCGAGTACGACGGCGTGCTCGTGTACATGCACGATGGCCGCATGGAAATGCTGCGCGTGGTGCGCACCTACGAAAACGGCCGCCCGACAGCGCGCTTGACGTCACTGAGTGGCGAGCCCCGAATGGTCGAAAGCGCTCCGGGCCTGAATCAGTGGATGCTGCCGGATGGCAAGGTCACCACCCTCGAGCGCGATTCGATGCAGTACCTCGCGGCCGCGGCGATCGCGCTGCAGCAGCTCCCCGACACCCATTACGAGCTGCGCACGGCGGGCGATGATCGCGTCGCCGGATTCGCCGCCGATATCGTCGAGGCCAGGCCGCGGGATCGGTTGAGATTCGGATTCCGCGTCTGGATCGCGCAGTCTTCGGGCATGCTGCTGGGCTCGAGTCGTCTCAGGCCCGATGGCCGGCCCCTGGAGCAGATGATGTTCACGCGGCTGCGACTGGGAGAGGTGCATCCGCCGTCCGCGCAGCCGCTGCCTGCGGATGCAGCGCCTGCCGGCCAGATTCCCGCAGCCGCCCTGATGCCGGGCGAAATTCCCGCGATCGAATTGCCGGATGGATTCGCCCTGATCGGCGCGGGGCCCGGACCCCGCGCGTTTTCGCGTCATTACCTTTATTCGGACGGGTTGGCGAGCGTGTCGCTTTACCTCGATCCTCCGCGCGCAGCGGCGATGCCGGCTGCGGTGGTGCTGAGGCGCGGCGCCATCCACGTTCTGGAGAGACGCGGTCGGGTGCATAGCGCGCTGGTTCTGGGCGACGTGCCGGCGGCAACCCTCGAGGGCATCGCGGCGTCGCTGCAGCTGGACTAGAGCCAGCGCGGGCCCCCTGCACCCGCCGGGTTCCGCATTTGCATTTCGGTTGCGGCGGGACAGTTGTTGCGTTGCCGTCTTCAGTTTTTCGCCTTCCTGCGCAGGCAGGAGTCATCCATCAGAGGAGTTGAAATCGTGCGTTCGTGTGCAATGAAGTCGTGGTTCGCGGTTCTGCTGGTCTCGATGCTGGGCGCCTCGTCGCTGCGTGCGCAGCAAGGCCTGCCCGATTTCACCGCACTGGTCGAGCGCAGCGCGCCCGCCGTGGTGAAAGTGTCGACGACAAGGGGTGGCGGCGCAGATGCGGGTGACCCGTCGGACCAGCAGCAGCAGGAGATTCCGGAGATGTTCCGGCGGTTCTTCGGGCCGGGCATGCCGACTCCCCCTTCGCGGACACCCAGGACCGGCGTGGGATCGGGATTCCTCATCTCCGCAGACGGTTACGTGCTGACCAACAACCATGTCGTCGAAGGTGCAGACGAGATCACCGTGCGCCTGCGGGACCGGCGCGACCTCAAGGCGAGGATCGTCGGTCGCGACCCGCAGACCGACGTGGCACTGCTCAAGATCGAGGGCTCCGGTTTTCCCACCCTGCCGCTCGGGGATTCGAACGCGCTTAAGCCCGGACAGTGGGTGGTGGCGATCGGTTCGCCTTTCGGGCTCGATTACACGGTGACGGCGGGCATCGTCAGTGCGGTGGGCCGGAGCGCAGACGCGCGCCAGCGCTATGTGCCCTTCATCCAGACGGATGTCGCGGTCAACCAGGGCAATTCGGGTGGTCCACTGCTCAACATCCGCGGAGAAGTGATCGGTATCAACTCGCAGATCTTCTCCAATACCGGCGGTTACATGGGTGTTTCCTTCGCTATCCCGATCGAGACCGCGCGCAGCGTCGCCGACCAGCTGCGCGAAAGCGGGCGCGTGCGGCGAGGCTCGATCGGCGTCAACATCCAGGATGTCGATGCGGCGATGGCCGAGGCATTGCGGCTTCCCGTGGCCTCTGGTGCCCTCGTGCAACGCGTGCTCCCGGGCTCGGCGGCGGCCAGGGCCGGTGTGCGCGAGGGCGATGTCATCGTCTCGTTCGGCGGGCAGGCCGTGCTCGACTGGCAGCAGTTGCCACCGCTCGTGGGCGCCATGCAGCCGGGAACGCGAAGCAGCCTTTCGCTGATCCGCAATGGGAAGACGCTGGAACTTCCGATCACGGTCGATGAACTCAAGGAAGAGTCGGCAGTCGCCGCGCTCGGACCGGACAGCCCGGCAGACGATCCGACACCGACCGACACGCAGGCCAGCGCGCTCGGTGTGACCGTCTCCGATCCGGATGCAGTGACCCGCGAGCGCCTGGGCATCGGACAGGAAGGCGTGGTCATTGCGCGTGTCTCCGGCGCCTCGGCCCGCGCTGCCGGACTCAATGCCGGCGACGTGTTGCTCTCGATCGGGGGCAGCGATACCGATTCCCTGGCCGATTTCCGCACCGCGGCGCGGCGGGCGCCGGCGGATCGCGCGGTCATGCTGCTGGTGGCGCGCGGCGAAGTGCGCCGCTTCCTCGCCATCCGTCCGGAGGCCGCCACCGAATAATTCGGCGGCGTTCGGGGCGCCCGAGCCGGCATTGCTTGCTGCGGCCACGCCCCGCGCCCGCGCAGGTGTGGCGCTACGCAGGGACGCGCTGCAATGCTGCGAACTTTCCCCGCGGGGGCGAAGGCTTCTGCGATAATGCGCGGCTTTGCGCGGCCGGGCCACAAGGGCCCTTGCGCGCTTCACTGCGAATCCCATGCAATTCATCCGCAACTTCTCGATCATTGCGCACATCGATCACGGCAAGTCCACGCTGGCCGATCGCATCATCCAGATATGCGGAGGACTCGAGGCGCGCGAGATGGAAGCGCAGGTGCTCGACTCGAATCCCATCGAGCGCGAACGCGGCATCACCATCAAGGCCCAGTCGGTATCGCTGCCCTACCGCTCGCGCGACGGCAACACGTACCAGCTCAACTTCATCGACACGCCGGGCCACGTCGATTTTTCCTACGAAGTGAGCAGGTCACTGGCCGCATGCGAAGGCGCGCTGCTGGTGGTCGATGCCGCGCAGGGAGTGGAGGCTCAGTCGGTGGCCAACTGCTACACCGCGGTCGAGCAGGGGCTCGAAGTGGTGCCCGTGCTCAACAAGATCGATTTGCCCACCGCAGACACCGAGCGGGTCAAGCGCGAGATAGAAGCGGTGATAGGCGTCGATGCGTCGAACGCGATCTCCATCAGCGCCAAGACCGGGTTCAACGTCGAGGCGGTGCTGGAGGCCATCGTCGAGCGCATCCCACCGCCGAAGCCACGCGATACCGATCGACTGCAGGCGCTGATCATCGACTCGTGGTTCGACAACTATCTCGGTGTCGTGTCGCTGGTGCGCGTCATGCAGGGAAGCATCACCCCCGGTGACAAGCTCCTGGTGATGTCGACCGGCCGGGTGCACGAAGTCGGGCAGGTGGGCGTGTTCACTCCCAAGCGCAAACCCCTGGCGGCACTCGGTCCCGGCCATGTCGGCTGGGTCACGGCCTCGATCAAGGACGTGCACGGCGCGCCGGTCGGCGACACCTTGACCCAGGCCAGCCGCCCCGCCGAAAAGGCGCTTCCCGGCTTCCAGGCGATGCAGCCGCGGGTGTTCGCGGGATTGTTTCCGGTCGACGCGGAGGACTATCCGGCGCTGCGCGAAGCGCTGGACAAGCTTCGGCTCAACGATGCTGCGCTCCGCTTCGAACCCGAGAGTTCCGAGGCCATGGGCTTCGGATTCCGCTGCGGGTTCCTCGGCATGTTGCATCTCGAGATCGTCCAGGAGCGGCTGGAACGCGAATACGACCTGAACCTCGTGACCACGGCCCCGACCGTGGTCTACGAGGTGCTCCGGGTGGACGGCAGCATCCTGGTGCTGGACAACCCGGCCAAACTGCCGAACCCGACCCGGGTCGAGGAGATCCGCGAGCCGATCATCCTCGCCACCATCCTGACGCCGCCGGACTATGTCGGTTCGGTCATCAAGCTCTGCGAGGAAAAGCGTGGTGTGCAGAGCAACCTGCTCTACCTCGGCAGCCAGGTGCAGGTGAGCTACGAACTGCCGATGGCGGAGGTGGTGCTCGATTTTTTCGACCGGCTGAAATCGGTAAGTCGCGGATACGCCTCGCTCGACTACCATTTCCTGCGTTTCGAGGCCGGTCCGTTCGCCCGCCTGGACGTCCTGATCAACGGCGACAAAGTGGACGCGCTTTCGATGATCGTGCACCGGTCCCATGCCGACCGTCGTGGCCGTGACCTCGTGGAGAAGATGCGGGAACTCATTCCGCGGCAAATGTTCGATGTAGCGATCCAGGCCGCCGTGGGTGCACAGATCATCGCGCGCTCGACGGTCAAGGCGCTGCGCAAGAACGTGCTGGCCAAGTGCTACGGTGGCGATGCCAGCCGCAAGAAGAAGTTGCTGGAGAAGCAGAAGGAAGGCAAGAAACGCATGAAGCAGGTGGGCCGGGTCGAGATTCCGCAGGAGGCGTTTCTGGCTGTGCTCAAGGTCGACAACAAATAACAGGTGATCCGGTCGAGCGCGCCCGACCTGCGCAGGCAGGTCCGCGGAACACGGCTCGACGATCCGCAGCCAACTCTGGAGTGAACCCGTTGAACGCACAGAATGCGACATCCCTGCCGGGCCGCGGCGCGCTGGATGGCATCGTCAGTCTATTGTTCGTGTTGGTCGCGGGTTTCGTCTGCTGGAAGCTCTGGCGATCGACCCAGGACTTCTCCGCGATCCTGACCTTCCTCACTTTCGCCACCGGCATCGTGTGGCTGCTCGATCGGCTGCTGTTCGCGCGCTCCCGCAAGTCGCGCGCGCAGCTCGCGATGACCGGCAGCGATGCCGCGGCCCGGACCGGGAACGCGGTCGCGCTGATGCGCGAATCCTCGCTGGTGGAGAACTGCCGTTCGCTGTTCCCCGTCATCCTGATCGTGTTGCTGCTGCGTTCCTTCCTCGCCGAACCCTTCCGCATCCCGTCCAGCTCGATGATGCCGACGCTTCTCATCGGTGACTTCATCCTGGTCAACAAATTCACCTATGGCGTGCGCCTGCCGGTGCTCAACACCAAGATCATCGAAGGCAAGGAGCCCGAGCGCGGCGATGTCCTCGTGTTCCGCTTTCCGGGCATGACCCCCGACGACCCGACCCGCGGCACCAATTACATCAAGCGCGTGATCGGTTTGCCCGGCGACCGCATCAGCTATCGCGACAAGGTCGTGTACGTCAACGGTGAAGCGGTGGAACAGGTCGCCGAAGGCGAGTATCTCGGCACCGGCGAGGGACAGGAGATGACGGGCGCCCTGCTCAAGACCGAGCAACTGCCCGGTGCCACGCACCGTGTGCTGCAACGCTCGCTCGGCCAGCAACCCGGCGTCGAGGGTTCGTGGGTGGTGGGCCCGGGGCAGTTCTTCGTGCTGGGAGACAATCGCGACAACAGCCTCGATTCGCGCTTCTGGGGCATGGTTCCCGAGGCCAACCTCGCCGGCAGGGCCTTCGCGATCTGGATGCACTGGGACGCCCGCAACGGACGCGTCGATTTCGACCGTATCGGTACGGTCGTGAAATAACCCCACGAGGCGGTTAGGATGCGGTTCCGGTTCCGGTTCCACTCCGAAGGGGAGGCTCGAAAATGATCGCAAACCATCGCCAACAGGGCATGACCCTGCTTGGATTCCTGATCGTGCTGGTGGTGGTCGCGTTCTTCGCGTTCCTCATCATCCGGCTGTTTCCCGTGTACTCCGAGTACTACGCCGTGACCCGCGCGCTCAAGGCGGTCAGCGAGGAACCGGGAATGGGACGGGCGTCGATACCGCAGATCCGGGGTTCGCTCGAACGCAAGCTCTACATAAGCTATGCGAAGAACTTCTCCTCGGCCGACGCCAAGATCACCAAGGCGCCCGACGGCGGCTGGAACGTGCGCGCCTACTACGAGGTTCGCGGGGATCTGCTGTACAACCTCGACTACGTGGCGACGTTCGACAAATCCGTGCTGGTGAACAACACAAGTGCCACCGCCGCGGACACGTGATCCGACGAAGGGAATCGGCATCGGGCATGTGTTCGCGGATGCAGGGCTGCTGGACCGGGCCCTGCGCCACCGCAGCGCAGGCAGCCCGCACAACGAACGCATGGAATTCCTCGGCGATGCGTTGCTCGGCGCCATCGTTGCGGAAGCGTTGTCGACGCGGCTGCCGAACGCCGATGAGGGCGAGCTGACGCGCGCGCGCACCCTGGTGGTGCGCGAGTCCGCCCTGGCCGAAGTCGCGCGCGAGTTGGGCATCGGCCAGGCGTTGTCGCTGGGCCCGGGAGAACTCAAGAGCGGCGGATTCCGCCGGGATTCGATCCTTGCCGATGCGCTTGAAGCCGTGATGGCCGCCATCTATCTCGACGCCGGCTGGCTCGCCTGTCGAACCGAAGTCTGCCGGATGCTCGATGCGAGCATCACGCGCGCCATCGGCGCCAGATCCGACAAGGATCCGAAGACGATGCTGCAGGAATGGCTCCAGGCTCGCCAGCTTCCACTACCCGACTATGAACTGCTCGAGACACAAGGCCCCGATCATGCCCGGCAATTCACGGTGCTCTGCCGCGTGACCCAGCCGCCCTCGCACTCCGAGGCGACGGCCGTCAGCCGCAAACTGGCGGAGCTGGCGGCGGCCCGCTCGGTGTGCGAAAGACTCGGCATCCTCCCGGCCGCAGACGCCACCGATGACAGGATCTGATGCCGATCGGGGATATCGGGCCGGCACGATCGCGATCGTTGGTCGGCCCAACGTCGGCAAGTCGACCCTGATCAACGCACTGATCGGATTTCGACTCAGCATTGTTGCGCCGAAACCGCAGACCACCCGGCACCGGATTCTCGGTGTACGTACGACCCCGGCGCATCAACTGGTCCTGCTGGATACGCCGGGACTGCACGATGCCAGCGGCCGCGCGCTCAATCGCCTGCTCAATCGTGCTGCGCGCGGCAGTATCGAGGAGGCCGATGCGATTGCCCTCGTCGTCGAGGCGAGCGGTTGGCGCGACGCGGATGATTCGGTACTCGCGACGTCTGCGGCCGCCGGGCGCCCGATAGTGCTGGTACTGAACAAGGTCGATCGCCTGCCGCGCAAGGACGCGATACTGCCGCTGCTGGAGGAATCCGCCCGCCGCCACCCATTTGCCGCGATGGTGCCGGTCATTGCGAGGAAAGCCGATGGCATCGTGGAACTGGCGGATGCGCTCGCCGGCCTTGTGCCGATTGGCGAGCCGCTGTTCGCAGCCGACGAGTTGACCGATCGCAGCGAGCGCTTCCTCGCGGCGGAACGCATCCGGGAGCAACTCGTGCGCCAGTTGCACGAGGAGCTGCCCTACGCGACGACGGTCGAGATCGAGCGCTTCAAGCGTGAGGGTCATCGTTATCGTATCGACGCGGTGATCTGGGTAGAGCGCGACAGTCAGAAGGCCATCGTCATCGGCGATGGCGGGGCGCGCATCAAGTCGATAGGCACGCTGGCGCGGCATGCGCTGATCGATCTGCTGGGTTCCCCCGTGCATCTCAACCTTTGGTGCAAGGTGCGGGAGGACTGGTCCGACAACGCTGAGTCGCTGAAGCGATTCGGTTACGGCGAGTAGCATTTCGCCGTGCGCCGCATCGAGCGCGAACCCGCGTTTCTCCTGCACTGCCGGGCGTACCGCGAAACCAGCGTGATGCTCGAGGCCCTCTGCGCGACGCAGGGACGGGTGGGTCTGATCGCGCGCGGAGTCCGCAGCGAACGTCCGCGCTGGCCGCGCGGATTGCTGGAGCCCTTTCAGTTGCTCTCGATCGGATTCGCCGGAAATGGAGAACTGGTGCAGTTGACGGCAGCCGACTCCGAGTCGGTGTTGCCGAGACTTGCGGGAGAAAGATTGCTCTGCGGCCTCTACGTCAACGAATTGACCTTGCGTCTGCTCGCGCGGGACGATCCGCATCCCGATCTGTTCGATGCCTATCGAAAGTGCCTGGTGGCGTTGCATGGGGAAACGTCTCCCGCATGGACTTTGCGCCGCTTCGAGTGCGACCTGCTCGGCGGCCTCGGCTATGCACCGTCGCTTGCCCGGGACGCTGCGGGGGATGCGCTGGTGGAGGATCGCAGCTACCGCCTGGACCCGGAAGCGGGCGCCGTCGGCACCG
>JBGTIG010000432.1:0-5778 GCA_041745755.1 Lysobacterales bacterium | reverse complement strand
TACAGCTCCCAGCGGCCCCCGAAGGTGATGCCCTGGTCACTGAAGAACTCGAGCCCGAAGAGACGCGAGTAGGCGACGTAACCCTGGAAGCCGCCCGCTGCCACCCAGGTCAGCCCAAGGTCGAGGTTGCCGTAGCTCGAGTCACGCTCATCGCCAACCACCAGGAAACGGGTTTGCGACACGTCGCTCACCAGTCGAACGGCCAGCGTGTCCGCAGTGTCTTCCGTCTCGTAGTTCCACGTGACCTGCGCGTAGGGCACCAGTATCCCGTTGGCGGTGCTGATGTTGCGCGCAACGTTGAACGAGAATGCCGCCACCAGGGACTCGAGGTTCTGTTCCTCGACAGCGACATTGAACTCGTCAGACCCGGTTTCCTGGAAGGCATCGATGGAGGTGTCGAGATAGCGCAGCGCACCCCCCGGAGTGAACACCCAGGCGCCGGCGTTGAATGCGTGCCCGATACTGACATCGATGCCGAACTGGTCGGAATCGGTCTCGGAGTTCGCTGTTTCATTGACGGTCACGCCGCCCACGGTGAAGGCAACCCTGCGATCCTGGTCGAAATCGACGCCGGTGTAGCTCAACACCGCGTCGACATAGGTGCCGCGTGGATGCGTATAGCTGGCATAACCGAGCAGCGAGAAGGCATCGGAGTCGACCCCGCCGCCGCCATCGATGTCCGAATCCAGACTCGAATAGCCGAGCGCTCCGCCGGCCACCCAGGTGTCATTGAAGCGGTAGTCAACGCCTCCGCTGAGGTCGAATCGGTCGTAGTCGAAACCGGACGCGCGCAGCGTTCCATCACGATCGCCACCGCCCAGCGAAGCATTCGCGAAAAACCCCCAGGGGCCTGCGAGCAGCCCCGTACCGCCGTCGCCGCCGTCGTCGTCTTGCGCCACTGACGACACCAGGGACGATACCGGCATGCCGGCGTAGTCGAGGTTGAACGCGAACCGCCCCGTTCCACGCCGCGCATTTCTCGCGACATGCAAGGCACCGAGGCGCTGGCCAATGCTGTCGAGATGCGCTCCCCCCAGTTCCACGACGGTCGCGTTCTGGGTTTGCGTTTCCTCCGGTGCGATGGCCCGCAGTGCTTCCTGCACGCCTTCGGCGTCTCCCGCGGCGGTGCCTGCCTGGATGGCCCTGCACTGCTCGATGAGTTGGGGGTCCTGGCCCGGCGCATTGCAGATGACGTTAAGGGCGTCTGCCACGGAGCCCGCCGTCGGGTCGTCGGGCACCAGATCACCCGCCGCGCCGCCGACATTGGTGAGATCGTCGTTGTCGTCGATTGTCAGCGTCGACAGCGCCGTACCACCACTGCTGATGGCGACCACGTCGGGGGAACCGCCGGGAGGTGTGTTGGCGTAGGCACCGCCCAGACTGCCGAATTTGATCGTCTCGTCGGGCTCGGGCGTCGCGTCGTCGATGATCGTCACCGGCTGATTGGTGGTTCCCGTGGCGGGCCCACCGAACTGCGGCACGTTGGCCAGGGTCACCGAGGCGGGGTTGGGGGACCCGATCGTGTAGTCGGCGCCTTCACCCGCGGTCCCTCCGGCGAGCGTGCCGAAATTGATGCGTACGGTCGTGCTTCCGCTGAGACACATTGCATCGATCGTCACGCCGAACGTCGCGTTGACGGTGCCGGCGTTCTCATCAACACGCGACGACGCCGCACCGCTCGCGGTTTCCACGTAGCGAAACGCGGTCCCCGGGTTGGCCTCGCAGAACGCCTCACCAACCTTGGCCAGACTGCGACCCGCAGTGACGCGCACGCCGCCGTGCTTGAGCACCTCCACGGTGCGTACCTGGTCACGGGCCTGCACGGCGCCCGTGGCGAGCAGGGCGCCTGTGGCAAGCACGGCGGCGAGGATCACGGCGAGATGCGACGGACGATGGTTGGTCATGCCTGTTCCCCCTGATCCGTCGATTACTGGCAGTCGAACAGCGACGGGAGTTCGAAAACGACGCCCAGCGCACCGCCTCCGGCGGGAGCCGCGATCATCGGTCCGGTCGGCGTCATGAGCACAAAGCGACCGTCGAAGCTGGTCTCGTTGCCGACCAGCTCGTTGCCGAGACTATCGGGACTCGTCAACCCGAGGGCCGCCAACAGGTCGGCGCGGGCATCGAAGCGGGTCGTGACCTGCCGCATCTGGCCCGTCTGCAGGTCGAACCGGAAGAGTTCGTTGCTCTTGTCGGCATTCCGCCCCACGAGATCCTGCTCCGCGTGGAAATACACGAATCGTTCGTTGGGCGTCATAAACGCGAGGCCCGGCGAGAAGTAGTTGCCGGTGAGTGGCACCGTGGTGCTGGTGACCTGCGTGATGCCGATGCCGGGCTGCGCGACATAGATCTCGGCGTTCTGCTCCGGATTGCCCGGCGTGCCAATGAACGGCACGGACCGGTCGAGCGCGATCAACGTGCCGGTGGCACCGAGCTCACGGGTGAAATAGAGGCTGCTGCCGGCGCCCCCCGGCCGCGGCCGCGAAGTATCCGGCTCCGCCACCAGCAGCAGACGATTCGCAGGCACGTCGAGCACGTACGCATATTCGCGCAGGCGGTAAGCGTTGCCCGGGAGCGACAAGACCGCTGCGCCGGCATTCGGACCGGTCAGCACGGTCGGGGAAGCGAATGCCACCCGGTTGCCATCGCCCGACATCGTGATGAGCGGCGCAATGCCGAAGTTGAATTCCGCGCCGCCCGGCAAGTTGGCGACGTCGTCGATACGATTGCGCAGGTCGAAAGATGTCTGCATGCCGATGTCGACCAGATTGAGGCCGCCGTCCACCCGCGTGCCCGAGCTGTCGTACGCGCTCTCGTTGAGCAGGATGCGGTTGCCATCGTAGGACGCGGCCACGAAGTGCCCGATCCAGATCAGGCCCGCAGCCTGGGTGGCCGTCCGGAATGGCGTGCGCAAGGGCGTCTTGCTACCCGTCGTTGCATTGACGAGAAGAATCTCCCCACTGCGGATCGCCTCGATGTCTCCTCCCGAGGCCAGCCACGCGCGATTGCCCGAGAGCGCGTACACGTCGTCCCAGCCCTGCGTGCTGTTGGCAGTTAGCGCGCGCGAGGCCTGCGCCGCGCGATCGAAGACGGAGACTTCGCGCACGCCTTCGCAAAAGCGCCCCAGTGTGGCGCAGCGCGGGTCGACCCGCATCGGGTCCGTTTCGAGCGTGAATAGAAGATTGCCGTCGCTCGAAAGCTCGATCGTGCGGGAGCGCACGTTGTCGGGCAGCGGCACCAGCGCGCAGGCGCTGGCGTTGGGCACGACCGGCGGGATGACGACCGTGGCCGCGGTCAGCGTGGTCGACACCGGCGATCCAGCGACCATCGGGATGCCGGTGCCGCTGATGCTGTAGTCGCCGTTGGTGATGACGCTGCCCGCGACGCCCATCACGCGGACCGTCAGCGTCAGCGTGCGGTCGCCCGAGTTCGCCGGCAGGTTGCCGATATTCCAGGTCACAGTATCGCCGGCGAGCGTGCCGCCGTCGCTTGCCGACACGAAACTGGCGCCCATCGGCAGGCGGTCGCGAACCACCACGCCCGCGGCGGCGGAACTGCCCGAGTTGGCGTAGCGGATCGTGTAGACGAGGTCTGTATTGATCGCGGCACTCGACGCTGTGGACTTCGCGATCGAGAGTGTCGGCGGCTGACCGGTCGGCAATCCGCCGAGCGAACACGCGATGCTCGCCGTGGTCGCTGTTGGGGTCACATCGAATGCGAACGCGTTGGTGATGTCATTGGGTCCGAACACCATGCGTCCCGGATAGCGGGCATCGGAGATCGGCGGCAAGCTGCTGGTATCGATCACCCCGGGGATGGAATACGTCGCGCCGGCGGTCGAGATCGCGGAGATCAGGTCGGCGAATTCGTCCGCGGCCCATCCAGCATAGGTCGCGTTGTTCGCGGTCAGGTAACCCGCCGCGTGCGCAACGCCGAAATTGTCGCTGTTGTCGACCGTCAGCACGTTGAAATCGGCCTGACCCGGCGTGCCGAAGAGAACCATGATGTCGTCACCCGAACCAACCACGTCCTCGTCGAGGTAGCAGATCACGCGCAAGGTGCCGAACGGTGCACTGCTCGAGAGCGTGACGTTGTTCTGGTACACCAGCGAGCCGGGCGCAATGCTCGACACCGAGTTCCAGTTCACCGGTCCATTCGCGCCGGCGAAGGTGCCGCTCGAGGACACCTGGCCTGGCGCTGTCAATGCCGGTGGGCTGGTGATCGTGGTCTGGCTGAGCGCAACTGCGCCGCCGTTGGCACCCGCATCGACCAGCGTCGACAGCTGGAAAATGACGTTGTTCGGACCGATGGGTCCCGCAGGATCGAGTATGCCCTCGGTCGAATCGCCGCCCTCGAGCGCCGACACCTGCCACGCGCCGTCCCCGGTCACGCCGTTGCTGATGGTCACCGGCTGCGCCTGGGCAAAGCCTGAAACCAGCAGCAAGGCAACGCCTACCAACAATTCCGCGAACAGAGCTTTCATGGACGGCTCCAATGATCGTTACACGCGCACGCGGATTACTGCCGAGACTGTGCGCGGACACGGATGCGGGGAAGTGCGATTCGAACACGCAGAGACGGGGTGTTCGCTCAGGAGTGCGCAGTGGCGACTCACGAAAATTTGCCGCGAACGAAGCATCGATCCCCCCGAATCGTTAACGTCGCGCAGGGTGTGTCACTTACTTTGCGTATGGCGGCACGCGCACTGGACCACCCGAGTCTAGTCGCGTTGACTTTTGTCACGCAACCTGCATTTTTTGAGGCTCGGGCGGCGACACCCAACCCCGTCGATGCTCTAGTCAGCGCATGCGGCAAACGAGTCGCATTGGAGTGACGGCGCCTGTGCGCCGTGCGGCCCAGATGCGAGGTTCCGGCGGCGGGGGGGGTGCGGACTGGGATCTGCTGCGCATGCTCCACGGTAACCGACACATCCACCGTTTGAGCCGCGACTGACAATCGTGCTTTGGCCGCTTTCGTGTGCTGCAAAGGAAACGCCCCGTCGGCGGTAAGCGGACGGGGCGTTGGTGGTAGATGCTCAGCGATGACCGACTCTCGCACGGCTTGAGCCGCACTACCATGGGCGCTGGCGCGTTTCACTGCCGAGTTCGGGATGGGATCGGGTGGGACCACGTCGCTGTGATCGCTGAGCAAGGGGATGAGTTGCGCGCGGGGGAGGTGCGTGCGCGGGAGCCGAGGCGCCCGTCTGCAAGCTCATGCCCTGGGTATGCGCAGGCCATATAGGCCACCGACGGCGCTGGCGCCGTCGGATACTCAATGGGGTTGGGATGTAACAAGTCCTGGACGCGAGCGCGGATGTGCGCTGGGGCGTATGGCTTGATGTCGAGAAGTCAGTGTTTGCGCAGTGTTTCGAAGAGTCTGGCGGTGCACGGATGCACCGCTCGCGGATCGATCGCTGCAAGCGATCGAGGCGCGGAGAGAGAGTGCGGACATGTGCCGAACTCGCTCTCGTCTGAGCAGCACAGGAAGTGCTGTCTCGGACCAGGCTCTTAAAGCCACTTGAGGTTATATGGTCAAGCCGCACGGATCATTAGTACGGGTCAGCTCAACACATTGCTGTGCTTACACATCCCGCCTATCAACCACCTGGTCTTGATGGTTCCTTCAGAGGAGTCAAGCTCCTGGGAGATCTCATCTTGGGGCGAGTTTCCCGCTTAGATGCTTTCAGCGGTTATCTCTTCCGTACGTAGCTACCCGGCAATGCCATTGGCATGACAACCGGCACACCAGCGGTACGTCCACTCCGGTCCTCTCGTACTA
>JBGTIG010000431.1:0-2459 GCA_041745755.1 Lysobacterales bacterium | reverse complement strand
GGGGACTCCGACGCCGACGCGACGGCGGTGTCGCCGGGGCGCGGCTTCGAGGCGGGAGCATCGTCGCCAGCGGGCGCGGCGGGATTCGCAGCGTCTTCGGACGCGGTCTCGATCTCCGCGATCACGCTGCCTTCGGAGACGGTATCGCCGATCCTGACGCTCACGCTTCGCACCACGCCCTCGGCCGTCGACGGCACCTCCATCGTCGCCTTGTCGGATTCGAGCGTGACCAGTCCCTGATCGCGGGCGACGGTGTCTCCCACCGCCACCAGCACCTCGATCACCGGTACGGCTTCGAAACCCCCGATGTCCGGAACTTTCACTTCAATCGATTTGGCCATCTACTTGTCCCGTTTGCTGTTGTCCTGCTTCGATGCGACGGCCGACCCCGCGGACTCGGCGTCGCCCGCGGCGGCGGCTTCCGCTTCGCTCTGCGCGTCGATCTGCAGTTGAACGTCGTCCGCCGCGTCGTTGCGGGCTTCCGGAATCTGCTCGAGCTTCGCATCCGGATTCTTCTCGGCGATGTCCAGGCGCAGCGCCTGCATGGCCTGCGTTCCGCTCACGCCGAACAGGCTGCGCACGTGCAGATCCTGTTGCGGGAACGGGATCTCGATGCCGTGCCGCGCGAGCGCGCTGTGCAGTGCCCAGTTGTACGCGGCCTTGACCGCGGACGGCCGCTTGGTTGCCTCGGCCGTCAGCCACACCACCAGCTCGTAGTTGAGGCTGCTCTCGCCGAACTCGGTCAGCCAAACCTGCGGACGGCGTGGCCCTTCCTGTTCCAGCGTGAATGCCACCTCGGCCGCGGCTTCAAGTGCCGCGCGCTTGACGGTTTCCTTGTCGGTGCCGTAGGCGACGCCGAAGGAAACGCGCATTCGGCGCGAAACCTCGCGATGCGTCCAGCTGACCACCCGACCGCTCACGAACTCCGAGTTCGGCACCAGGATGTCGATATTGTCATTGGTGACAATGGTCGTCGCGCGGATCTTGATGTCGAGGACTTCGCCATGCACGCCCGATTCAAGCTCGACAAAATCGCCGACCTTGAGCGATTTGTCGAACAGCAGGATCAGGCCCGAAAAAAAATTGTTGAAGATGGACTGGAGTCCAAGGCCGAGTCCAACGCCCAATGCGCCCGCGAAGATCGCGAACTTTCCCATGGGCACGCCGGACAGCGACAACGCCAGCAGGATGCCGACCGCAAGCAGTGCGTACTGCACCAGTCGACTCACGGTGTACAGGGATGCGCGGCTGGCGTTGGGATGCTTCTCGCCGTACCGATTGATCGCACGGCGCGCAAGGATCGACGTCACCCAGGTCGCGAGTACCGCCGCAAAGGCGGCGATCAGGCCGCCGACCGTGATGGTCAGACCGGCCACGTGCAACAGTTCGAAGTCCAGCAACGGCTGGATTCCGCGCCACCCGTCTTCCGCGTATCCGAGCGCTTCGTTCCGCGCGTTCCTGAGTCCGCGGCCCGCGCCGTCTGGTGTCGCCGGCGCGGGTGGATCGGCTTGAACCTGCAGAAGATCCGGCAGTGCGGTGTGCAATCGACTCACAGGATCGCCCGTCGCATGTCCCCCAGCAATTGCGCCAGGTACGCGGTGAATCGCGCCGCACCCGCGCCATCGATCACGCGATGGTCATACGACAGCGACAGCGGCAACATCAATCGCGGAACGAATGCGCTGCCGTCCCAGAGTGGCCGCGTCGCTGTCTTCGACACGCCGAGGATCGCAACTTCCGGCGCATTGACGATCGGCGTGAAGGCCGTTCCACCGATGCCGCCGAGCGAGCTGATCGAAAAGCAGCCGCCGCTCATCTCCGCAGGACCAAGCTTGCCGTCGCGTGCCTTGGCCGCAAGTTGCGCACTCTCCGCAGCGATCTGCATTACGCCCTTGCTGTCGCAATCGCGGATGACCGGAACCACCAGGCCGCCCGGCGTGTCGGCCGCAAAACCCACGTGAAAATAGTTCTTCAACGTCAAGATCTCCCCCGCCGCGTCGAGCGAGGCGTTGAAGCTGGGGAATTTCTGCAGCCCGGCAACCACCGCCTTGATGAGAAAGGCGAGCATGGTGAGTTTGCTCGCACCACCCTTGGCGATGAGCTTGGCGTTCTCTT
Source organism: Lysobacterales bacterium (assembly GCA_041745755.1). Taxonomy (GTDB): domain Bacteria; phylum Pseudomonadota; class Gammaproteobacteria; order Xanthomonadales; family Ahniellaceae; genus JBBQNY01. The sequence continues at coordinate 344 of JBGTIG010000431.1, read as the reverse complement.
CGTTCAGCTCCACCCGCAACGCCTCGAGGTCGGTGACGTCGGCTTCGTCGAACTGGGTGACGTGCGGAATCATTGCCCAGTTGCGCGCGAGGTTGGCGCCGGAAATCTTCTGGATCCTGCTGAGCGGCGCGGTCGTAGTCTCTCCGAACCTGGCGAAATCGACCTTGGGCCATGGAATGACCGAGAAGTTGCCGGTTGGCGAGGCGGCGGCCGAAGTTGACGCGCCCGTGAGCGCGCCTTTGACGTACGCGCTCACGTCTTCGCGACTGATGCGTTCCCCGCGCCCGGTGCCCGTCACGCGCGCGAGGTCGACGCCAAGCTCCCGCGCAAACCCGCGTACCGCG
>JBGTIG010000430.1:0-2780 GCA_041745755.1 Lysobacterales bacterium | reverse complement strand
CCGCGTCGGCGCCGCCACGCGCGAGCTGTTGCCGGGCGCCATCAACAACGCGCTTGCGCGCCTGCCGATCGGCAAGCCGATGCGCTGGGGCGCGCGCGACATCGCGTTCGTGCGTCCGGTCCACTGGGTGGTCCTCATGTACGGCGACACCCATGTGCCCGGCGAGATCCTGGGCATGGTGACCGGTTTGCTGACGCGCGGGCATCGGTTCCACCATCCCGAACCGTTGCGGGTGACGACATCCGCTGGCTACGTGGACCTGCTGCGCGGCGCACGCGTACTGGCGGACCCGGCCGAACGCCGCGCGAGCATCCGCTCGCAGGTCGAGGTCGAAGCGCTCCGCGTCGGCGGCATCGCGCACCTGCCGGATGCGTTGCTGGACGAGGTCTCGAACCTGACCGAATGGCCACAGGCGATCGCATGCAGCTTCGAGCGCGACTTCCTGCGCGTGCCACAGGAGGCGCTGATGACGACGATGGTGGTCAACCAGCGCTTCATCCCCGTGTGCGACGCGCAAGGAAGACTGACCGAACACTTCATCGGCATCGCCAACATCGAGAGCCGCGACCGTGCCGAGATCCGCCGGGGTTACGAACGGGTGATCCGTCCGCGCTTCGCCGACGCGCGGTTCTTCTTCGAGCAGGACCTCAAATCACCGTTAATGGCGCATCGCGACGCGCTTTCGCGCATGACCTTCCAGCAGCGCCTGGGCAGCCTCTGGGACAAGTCCCTGCGCGTGGCGGAACTGGCGCGCACGATCGCCGGGCGCGTCGGTGTCGACGCGGCGCGGGCGGCGCACGCGGCGAGCCTTTCGCGCATGGATCTCGCGACCCGCATGGTCGGCGAGTTCCCGGAGCTGCAGGGCACCATGGGAGGCCGCTACGCCGCGGAACAGGGTGAGCCCGATGACGTCGCGCAGGCACTCGGCGATTTCTATGCACCACGCGCGAGCGGCGATCCGATCGCACGCACGCGCCTTGGCCAGGTGCTGGGCGTGGCTGATCGCGCGGACACGCTCGCGGCTTTCTTCGCCATCGGGCAGAAGCCCTCGGGCAGCAAGGATCCGTTCTCGCTTCGCCGTGGCGCGCTCGGCCTCGCGCGCACGTTGATCGAGGCGGAGTTACCGCTCAATCTGGACGGACTGCTGCGCGAGGCCGTGGAGCAGATCACGGGAGGCGGATTCGATGCGCGTGCGGTCGCGGAGTCGCTGCGCGAGTTCATCATCGAGCGTCTCCGTGGCTACTACACCGAGCAGGGCATCGCCCAGGATCGATTCAATGCGGTGGCAAGCGTGCGTCCGCCCACGTTGCTGGATTTTGATCGGCGGCTGCGCGCACTCGATGCGTTCGCACGCCAACCCGAGGCCGCGAGCCTGGCGGCCGCGCACAAGCGCATCGGCAATCTGCTCAGAAAGGCTGGTGAACCCATTCGCGATGGCGTCGATCCGAACCTGCTCGAGCAGGGACCGGAAAGCGTGCTGGCGGCGGCCCTGGCGCTGTCCATCGATGCCACCGCGGCGCGCGTGGCCGCACACGATTACCTCGGAGCGCTCACCGGCCTCGCGCCGCTGCAGCAACCCGTCGACGAATTTTTCGACGGCGTCATGGTGATGTCGGACGACCCGGCGCTGCGTGCCAATCGGCTCGCGCTGCTCGCCCAGCTTCGCCGTGCCTTCCTCACCATCGCGGATATCGCGGAACTCGATCTCGCGTCTTGACGGCCCCGCGCCCGGGGTGAACACGCGCCCGCCCTTGGAAACCGCGGATCAGCTCTTGCGCGGGGACGCCTGCGGCAGCACCCGATCGAGCCAGGCCAGGATCCACGCTTCGGCCCAGCTGTCCATGCGCCAGTTCTGCAGATACCCGCAGTGCCCGCCGTGCTGCGTGATCTCAAGCCGCACCTGCGGCGGCAGTTCCAGCGCGTCGAAGTCTCCCACGGGGATCACGGGATCGTCGGCGGAGGCGAGGATCGCGGTGGGTGCCTCGATGCCGAGCAGCCGGTCGCCCGCGATGCTGTAGGCGTGCAGATACTCATCGAGTGTGGAGAACTCGGTGTGGCGCTCCACCAGCAATTCGGTGAGCCGCCGCATCGGCGCGCGCATCTCGTCGCGGTCGAACCGGTACATCGCGGGGTACAGCGCCTGCTTGCGTGTCAGCGAGGCGCGCCACCTTCGCATGAAATAGTCGTGGTAGATCGAGGGCGCGCTCTCCAGCGCCTCGAGCACCGACGGCGGATGCACGGCCGGGCAGATCGCAAACACCCCAGCGAGCGGAATCGCCGCGGCCGGTGCACGGACCGCCACACGCAATGCGAAGTTGCCGCCGAGCGAAAACCCGCCGAGCACGAAGCTCGCGGGCGCAAACCGCGCGTGCACGTCGCTGACCGCCGCCACCACTTCGTCGATGCGCGCCGAATGGAACATCTCCTCGTTGAGATGATGCGTCTGCCCATGATCGCGGAAGTTCAACCGGAACACGGCGAGCCCCGCTTCGCGCAGCCGCTCGCCGAGGCTCAGCTGGTAGCTCGAGTCACTGCTGCCTTCCCAGCCATGCAGCAGCAGTACCAGGCCGCGCTCGGTCCCGATCGCGGGCGCGTGGAAACCCTGCAGGCGAACGCCCTTGCCGCCGTCGACGATCACCTCACGCGACGCCTCGGTCAGCGCGCGGCGGCGCCCGCTTATGCGCAGACGCCTGAGGCCGCTGGATCCGAGAATCGATTGCAGGTGTGGATTGCGCAACCAGCCGCGCGGCGCGAAGGGCCCGGGTGCGGGCACCGCCGGC
>JBGTIG010000429.1:0-5073 GCA_041745755.1 Lysobacterales bacterium | reverse complement strand
CTGCGCTGCTACGGGGCGCGAGTCACCCGAACCCCGGCGCGAATCTGTGGGAACCCACCGTAGGCGCCAAGCTTGCTCGGTGCGATCCCGCGAGCATTCAGCGCAGCAAGCTGCGCTGCTACGGAGCCGGGCCGGCAGACGCCAAGCGCGACTCCGCGGAAACTACCGCGACCCGAAGCGAACCGAAGCCACTTCCGAGCCGCGTGGCAGTGCGCCCCACCCAGCTCACTCGAAACCGTCGGACAGCAGGGGCTCGTTTACCGAGTAGAGGGTCGTCGTGCCGCTGACTTCGTTGGCCACCGCGATCAGTGCCTCGCCGTTGGGGCTATCGGTCGCCGGGATGAACACGATGCTTTCGGGCGCGAGGTCGCCCGCCGCCGCGGGGGCATTGTCGAGGTCGATGGTGACGGTGAAATCGCGGTTGTTCACGTAGTCCACGATGCGCGATTCCGCCGGTGTCGAGATATCGAACGTGGCGATACCACCGATGCGCTCGAGGCCCACGAACGCCAGCGTGCGCCCGCGCGGCGTCGTTCCTACCGCGATCGCCTCGGGTTCCGGGCCCTTGTTGTCGCTGCGCGTGTCGAAGCTGTTGTTCGCGTCATTGGTGGAATTGAAGTTGGTGGGAAATGCCGCCGCGGTGACCTGCTCGAGCGTCTCACCGCTGTCGAACACCCGCGAGCCGGTGTCATCGAAGATCGAGAACGAGCGCGAACCGAACACGTGGATGCGTTCGAACTCGGGGTCGGCATCGAGGTTGCCGTCAAAGTTCGAGACCGTCAGGCGGCCGAGCTGGGCGTTGGTCTTGAGCTCGGCAGCGGTCGGAAAGATCACCGGATCGAGCACGTAGCTACCGGCGCCGACCCGCACTTCATCCGTCGGGCCCGCTGCGCGGGCGTCGCCTTCTCCCGCACTCGCATAGAAGGTGGCTCCGCCCACCGCGAACGCGGCCACCGTATCCGGCATGTGCATGCCGAACACCGGCCAGTTGGCGATGTTGATCAGCGGCCCGGCTGCGGGGCCGTCCCGGTCGGAGGCATCGATGCGATTGCCGGCCAGGGAATGATCGATCAGGGGAATCGGACGGATCGCGGTGATGGTGGGGGTGGGGGCACCTAGATCGATCACCGCAAAGGAATTGGCTTCCTGCAGCGTCGCCCATGCCGTCAGGCTGTCGGGCGAGACCGCGATGTACTCGGGTTCGAAGTCGACGCCCGGAAGCCGGCCCGGGAAGATTCGCACGCCCGCTGCGATCAGTGCCGGCGCCTGCGCGTCGAACGCGGCGAAGTCCAGCGTGGTGACCGTGGCCTTGGCGACGCCCTCCGCCAGATCGATCACCGATATCGAACCCGGAGGATCGGTGACACCGTCGAACTCGCCCTCGTTGGCACTCAGTACATAGCGGCCATCCGGGCTGAAGCTCACGTGATCCGGTTGCGCACCGACCTGGATGTTGCGGAGCACGGTGCCGCCCGTGCTGAAAAGCACCACGCGACCCGGCCCTGTCCGCGGCACGCCTTCGATCGCCGCAGCGATGATGCCGCCGCTGACTGCCACGCTGTTGAGCGTGCCGCCAAAACTCGCGATGGGAATCGAGAAGGCGAGCACCGGCGCGTCGACATCGTCGACGTCGATCAGGTCGATGCGGTTCTGGGCGCCGTTGGTCACCACCAGCCGGCGCGTGGCTGCATCGAACGCCACGATCTCCGAAGCCCCCTCGGCACCGCCGAGGAATCGGCCGCGCTGCGTCAGTTCGACGGGTGGTCCCGCGTGCAACGGCATCGTCGCACCCACGAGACACGAGACAACGGCAACGCTGAGGCATCCTTTGCGGGACATGTCGCGGCTCCACGGCTTCGAGTTCCCCACTACAACCCCCGCAGGTGACGGAATTCCTACCGCCCCATGATCGCCACATGACGATCGGCGCCTGGCTTCATCGGGAGCGGTCATTGCGGTGCGCGGCGCACCGCTGCTCTCGTCGGCCGCCTCATGCACGCTGTCAGCAAACCGTGAATGTGACGCCGTTCAACTTTTCGACCCCCATCAGTCAGTTACAGCCGCGCAAATCGTCGATTTCCCGCTCAGCGTGATCGACGAGCACCCATTTCCTCGCGTTAGCTAGATACAGGACGCACCACACGAGCCCTTCCCCGCAACTTCAATTTCCGAGTACCCGCCGTGGCAGTCGCATTGAAACCCTTGACCCCCGTGTCCATCCCGACCCCCATTCGCAAGGGCGTCATGACTGCGGCGATCGATGCAGACCGGGCGGCCCTGGCATCGCGGGCCGAGGTGCAGTCGCGTGTGCTGGCCGAACTCGCACTGCATCCTGCGTCGCCGCGTGGCGAATACGACCAGATCTGTGAACTGGTGATCGAGCGGGCGCGCACGACGCTCGAAGTGAGCGTGGTCGGCATCTGGCACCTGAACGCCGAGCTGGGACTGCTCGAACCCCATCGCCTGCTGACCGCCGACGGCACCGTGTTGACCGAGGTCGCGCCGCTCGATCAAACGACGCTTCCGAAATACTTCAGCCATCTGGGGGCAGGGGAAGTGATCGATGCGAGCAACGCTCCGCACGATCCGCGTACGCGCGAGCTGGCCGCGATGTATCTGTTGCCGAACCACATCCGCTCGCTGCTCGATGCGCCGTTGCTGGTGGACGGTCGGGTGGTCGGTGTGCTCTGCATGGAGCAGATCGGCCAGGCGCGCGTTTGGCAGCCCGATGAGATCGCGTTTTCGCGGGCGCTTGCGCAGACCGCGGCGCAAGCCTGGCAGGTGCGCAGCCGCATGCGCGATGTGATTGCCCTCAATGCCAGCGAGGAGCGCCTGGCGCAGGTGCAGCGTGCAGCCAAGGTGGGCAGTTTCGAATGGAACACGCGCGGCGGCACACTGTGGTGGTCGGATCAGCTCTACCGGATCTTCGGTGTCGAGCCTTCCGGCTTCCGGCCGAGCCTCGACAATTTCTTCGCACTCGTGCACCCCGAAGACCGGGCGCTGCTGGAGGAAAATCTGCTCGGCCTGATCGCGGACCCGTTCGACTCCTCGCGCCAGTTCCGTCTGCAGCTCGGCGACGGTGACGTCCGCTGGGTCGAGGCAAGCTGGCAGCTGACGCGGGCGCCCGACAACACCGTAGCCCGGATCACCGGCAGCGTGCTGGATATCACGGAGCGGCAACGGCAGCAGGAACGAATCCGCGCGCTCGCCTTCCACGATCCGCTGACCCATCTGCCCAACCGTGCGCTTCTGGTCGAGCGCATCAGTCAGGCGATCAGCCGGTCGCGTCCGGACGATGCGCAGTCGCGCATCGCGGAAGCGCGCGTGCCCGCGGGCAAGGTCGACGGGTTTGCGGTGATGCTGCTCGATCTCGACAACTTCCGCACGATCAATGATTCGCTGGGCCACAGCCGCGGGGACGATTTGCTGCGCGAAGTGGGACAGCGGCTGGTGCGTTTGCTCGATTCGGGCGCGACGGTCGCGCGACTGGGCGGCGACGAGTTCATCCTGCTGGTGCCCGGCATCGCCGACGCCGCCGCTGCAAATCGACTCGCCGATCGCGTGCTCGCGGATCTTCGTCGACCGTTCCACTGGCAGGACCTCGATCTCGCGGTGACTGCCAGCCTCGGCGTCGCCTGCTATCCGGACGATGGCGCCAACGCGGAGACGCTGCTGCGCAACGCCGACGCCGCCATGTACGAGGCCAAGGACGCAGGACGCGACGACGTCCGGCCGTTCACGCAGACTCTCAACTGCACCGCGCGCCGCCGGCTCTCGCTCGAGACCGGATTGCGGGCTGCGCTCGCCCGCGACGAGTTCAAACTGTATCTGCAGCCCTGCTTCAACCTCGCCTCGGGTGAAGTCCGGTCGTGCGAAGCGTTGCTGCGCTGGGAGGATCCGATCCAGGGCCTGGTCATGCCGGGAGAGTTCCTTCCCCTCGCGGAACAGAGCGCGCTGATCGTCGAGATCGGCGAGTGGGTGCTGTCCGAAGCCTGCCGAATCCAGGCGCGCTGGCAGTCCCGCGGGCTTGCCGGCGTCCCGATCGCCGTGAACCTTTCCGCCCGCCAGCTGCAGCATCACGATGTCGCTGCGTGGGTCGAGCGCACGCTCGAGGAGCATGGTGTCGATCCTCGCTTGCTGTATCTCGAGATCACGGAAACAAAGCTCATGCAGGCGGTGGAGCAAGTATTGCCGTCGCTCCGACGGCTCGGCGAGCTGGGCGTACGGCTCGCGGTGGACGACTTCGGCACGGGTTATTCGTCGCTTGCGTACCTGCACCGGTTGCCGCTGTCGATGCTGAAGGTCGATCGTTCCTTCATCCGCGAAGTCGATCACGTCGACAGCGAGTCGGCAGTCATCACCAGCGCGGTGATCAGCCTTGCCAAGAAAATGGAACTCGAAGTCATCGCTGAAGGCGTGGAGACGCAAGGCCAGCTCGACTGGCTGATCCGCGAAGGCTGCGATGGCTTCCAGGGCTACCTGCGCTCACCCGCGGTCGCCGTGAGCGACTTCGAACACCGCTTCCTCGCGCCTGCGGACCGGAATCCTCTGAGTCCATTCGGAAGTTTTTTTTCAGGGTAAAGGGTAGCAACGAGCCGGCAGATCCCCGAAGGGCTTGCTCACGCCTGTACCGGAAGGCGGGCCGTGCCCGCTTTCACTCCTCGAAGCCATCGGCGAAGATCGCCTGCGCGCGCGGCATGGGCGTCTGAAAGCCCCCACCCAACACAAATGCCCCGCCGGTCAGTCGGCCGGGCGCGGCCTGCCCGGTGGTGTTGATGGAGGTGTAGCTGCCGCCGATCGCACGACTGCCGCCGCCCGCGATCGCTTCTCGCGTGAGAGCGAAATCGCCGCCGGCCGACTGTGCGAAAGCCAGGCCAGTGCAGAGGACCGCCGTCGCAAGCGACAGCCCCCTGAGCGAAGTCACGCGCGCCCGACTCGTGTGCGGTGCCCGGCGCATGTCAGCGCTGCACTCCGACCAGCCGCTCGCGCAGCTCGGCGATCTCCCTGCGCAGTGTCGCCAGTTCCCGGTCCTGCTCCGCGTTCTCGGCTTCGAGCTTGGCGTTGAGCCCCTGG